>CAMGET010000391.1 GCA_946055175.1 uncultured Roseburia sp. | reverse complement strand
CATCTCCTACATATTGTCCTACACTTCCCAATTCTCTACCAATTGTGTAAATCTAATAATCCATATACACCCCACCTTTATTATTTTTTACATTATGTTCACCTAAACTCTTCTCATAAATTAATTATAAACAAATTTTAGAAAAAAGCAAATGAATTATTTGAATTTACCGATTATCCCTTAGAATTTTCTCAAAATATTCCGGTAATGGTGCGGAAATTTCAATATATTTTCCTGTTTTCGGATGAATAAAACCAATTGTCATAGCATGCAGCGTTTGTCCCTGCAATTTATATGAGCTTTTTCCATTTGAATATAAAGGGTCTCCGAGTAACGGATGCCCAATACTGGCCATATGCACACGTATCTGATGTGTTCTTCCGGTTTCCAGTTTAAACTCCATGTAAGTGTATTTTTCAAAGCGTTCCAATACCTTATAATGTGTAATGGCATCCTTTCCGTTTTTCTCATTAATTGCCATTTTTTTACGGTCTATAGGATGTCTTCCAATCGGTGCATGAATCGTTCCTTCTTCTTCTTTTACAACACCACAAACAATGCCACGATAAATACGGTTTATGGAATGTATTTTAATTTGTTCTGCAATTGCAAGATGGCTTTCATCATTTTTGCAGACAATTAAGGAACCTGTAGTATCCATATCAATTCGATGCACGATTCCGGGACGTATCTCACCATTGATGCCGGATAGACTATTCTTGCAATGATACATGACTGCATTCACAAGAGTACCGGTATAATGTCCTGCAGAAGGATGTACAACCATACCTTTAGGTTTATTTACCACTAAAAGGTCTTCATCTTCATATAGAATATCCAAAGGAATATTCTCAGGCTGAATCTGCGCTTCTACCGCATCAGGGATTTCTATCTGTACAAAATCCTCTAATTTTAGTCGGTAATTTGCTTTTTCTAACTTATTATTTACTGAGACATGTCCGTCTTTTATTAATTTTTGAAAAAAAGAGCGAGATTGCTCTGCAAATAACATACTGATATATTTATCAAGCCTCTCGCCCTCAAATTCATAACTTACCTCAAAGGTCTCTGTTCTCATTTTACACCTTTTCCTTTTTCGATGGAAAAATCAATTCATAATCTTCATTTTTATAATAAAAAAGACCTAAGAAAATCATTCCAAAAGCTGC
The DNA here is from genome assembly GCA_946055175.1 of uncultured Roseburia sp. Lineage (GTDB taxonomy): Bacteria > Bacillota > Clostridia > Lachnospirales > Lachnospiraceae > Roseburia. The sequence continues at coordinate 1,334 of CAMGET010000391.1, read as the reverse complement.
TACTGTTACATAGATGTCCGCCACATTAAAAATCGGAAAATCAATGAGCACAAAATATAAAAAATCAACCACATAGTTCAATCGGATTCGATCAATCAGGTTCCCAATTGCTCCGGCAAAAAGCAGAACGCATACAATATCCAAAAAACGAAATTTCTTTTCTGCTGGAATTCGTTTTAAGTATACCCATATAATTGCAATCATCGCAATTGTTGTAAAAAGGACAAATATTATTTTTTGTCCCTGCATAATTCCGAAAGCTGCACCGTTGTTTTCCAAATAGCGCAATTCAAATACACCATCCCAAATTACAAAGGCATCTTGTCCTTTTAAATGTGTAACTGCAAGTGATTTTGTCACTTGATCAAAAATTACTAATAATGCAGACACCAGAATCCCGATGATACTGCGTTTTACAGTTCGATTCATTCTACTCTCCTAATAAATAACGAATTCCCGATAATATTTCTTCATCCGTTAATTCTTTATAAATATATGCTTTTCCCGGCCGTTCCAACAAGATAAATTTTACCTGTTTACCTACCATTTTTTTGTCGGATTTTGAGGCATTCAATATTTCTTCTGCCACAAAACCTTTTATACGTGTTTTTAAGCCAAAATGAGCCAGTGTATTCTCAATTTGTAAAAGTTCTTCCTGCGATATGTTTTTTTGCTCTTTGGACAGATATAACGCTGCTACAACACCAAGTCCCACACAAATTCCATGGCTGAGTGTAAAGTTAGACAATTTTTCAATAGCATGTCCTAATGTATGTCCAAAATTGAGTAATGCACGCTCTCCCTTTTCTTTTGGATCGCGTTCTACTACTTCGCGCTTAATATCACAGCTACGGTATATCATTTCTTCCAATACATGATATTCAAGATTCCATATTTCATCATAGTGATTGGTCAACCATTCAAAATAGGTAGCGTCCTTGATAAGTCCATGTTTTAAAATTTCGCCAAAACCGGAAACAAGTTGTTCCTTAGGAAGGGTTTTTAAAGTAGAAAGATTCATATAAACCAGTTTAGGCATATAAAATGCACCAATCATATTTTTATATTGCATAAAATCAATGCCGGTTTTTCCACCAATACTGCTGTCTGTCTGTGATAATAATGTAGTCGGTATCTGTATAAAATCAATCCCTCGAAGGTAGGTTGCAGCTGCATAACCGGTCATATCACCTACTACACCGCCACCCAGTGCAGCAAGTACATCTTGACGATCAAAGTGCTGTTCAATCAAAAATTTGTATAAGCCATTGATGCTTTCTACATTTTTATGTTCTTCTCCTGCTGTAAAGGCATAAATATATACTTTTTCAAAA
>CAMGET010000390.1 GCA_946055175.1 uncultured Roseburia sp. | reverse complement strand
GCATCTCTTTTTCTCTGATATAGACTTTTAAAAAACAATTAGTGAGCTAAATATCCCTTTTATTTGCTCATCTCAAGTAGCTTCTGTCTCATTTCTGCTTCGATTTTCTGAAGTTCTGCTTCGGCAGCAGCACGTTTCGTGCGGCCTTCTTCCTGAATCTTCATTACTTCATCTAAAGTAGAAATGAGGGTCTGGTTGGTAGCCTGAAGTGTTTCAATATCCACAATGCCGCGCTCGGATTCTTTTGTTGTCTCGATGGTAGCCATCTTAAGCTGGTCTGCGTTTTTCTTAAGAAGGGCATTGGTCATGTCGCTTACTTCACGCTGTGCAGCAGCTGCGTCTGTTGCGTGGCTGACACCAATGGCAATCACCATCTGGCTTTTCCATAATGGAATGGTATTTACCAGAGTGGACTGGATTTTATCAGACATTACGGTATCGTTATTCTGAATCAGACGGATCTGAGGAGCCATCTGTAAGGAAACGGTACGGGATAATTCCAAATCATAAATTTTCTTTTCAAAGCGGTTACACATTTCCGCAAAATCCTTTGCTTTCTGCGTGTCTTCCGGAAGACCACTTTGCTCTGCTTTGGCAAGTAAAGCCGGCAGTTCCACATTTTTTGCATGTTCTAATTTTTGCTTTCCGGCAAGGATGTACATAGAAAGCTCCTTGAAGTAATTCAAGTTCAATTCATACATTTTATCAAGTGTGGCAATATCCTTTAATAAAGTAATCTGGTGATTCTCCATCGCCTCACATATTTTATTAATGTTTGCTTCAGCCTTGTCATATTTGGCTTTCATGGTAGCGAGTTTATTGCTGCTCTTTTTAAAGAGTCCTAAAAATCCTTTTTCTTCCTCTTCATCAAAATTTTTAAGCTCTGCCACAACATTGGTCAATAAGTCGCCGATTTCTCCCATGTCTTTGGTACGGACATTGCTTAATGCAGTTTCTGAAAAGTCTGCAATTTTTTTCTGGCTGCCGGCGCCATACTGCATAACCATCTGTGTATTGGTTAAGTCAATCTGTGCGGCAAAATCATCCACCATTTTCTGTTCTTCCGGTGTGAGTACTACCTCAAACTTTTCCGGTTCATCCTTTTTGGCTTCTGTAGTAACGACAATTTCTTCCTTGGTATCCACAACCGTATCAAAGGTCAGGGTTGGGGCTTCCTTTAATAATTCATCTAAATCTTTGCTCATTTCTTATCCTCCGAAAAATTATTTTTTGTTAAGCCTTCTTTTGCTAACATGGTCTGAAGTACCTGGGCATCTGTGGTGACATCAAAGATTGTGGCCTGAAAAAGCTTGTTCAAAAGTTCGGTAAAGGCTTCGTTAATCGTATCGACAGTCGTTTCTATCTGGGCTTTGGCAGATAATATTTCCTCGCCCGGTGCGCTTACGCTGTCAAATTCTGCATAGGACTGTAACAATTTAATGGTCGTAGGCAGATAATAATTCATCAGCTTATGCATCTGAGGCATCTGATCCGGATCTTCTTCTAAACGCTTAAAAATCTCTTTCAGCAAATGTTCCATGAGGTAAAGCTTTTCGGAAATGACTTCTCCGGGAATCTGATCATTTAATTCATGAAGCTTACGGATATAGTCCTGACCTTCCCGAATCATAGTCTGCAATTCCTGATTGGTATCATCAGTGTCTGACGGCTGTGCAGTCTGTTGCGGCGGGGCGGTGGTATTCATCTCAAGAGATTTGCGTTCCTTTTCTACTCTTAAATATTCCCGAAACGTTGCGTCGTCTAACATGAAGCAGGTTTCCATGGTGTCTAAATGACCTTCCGGGAAAAAACCGAGTGCCAGCATTTTTTTCAGATCCTTTAAAATGTATTTCGTGCTTTTTCCGGCGCTTCTTGCCAGATCTGTAATATTTACATACATTTTTCCGGCGCAGAGAGAAACGTAACGTTTCATTCTGCTTAGGCGGTCTTTTTCAACAACACCTTTGCGGACAAAAAAGATGGAAGTTCCCCATATCAAAGTTAGAAAACAAAGCAACGGGACAGGCCATATGAATCCGGCTAAGGCACAGATAAGCGCAGCCAGAAGAACTGCAGAGGTGACACCGGTTCCGATGCCGCCGAATACCATATATAAAATGCTGGATACCTGTCCGACATTTTTTACTTTTGTGGATGGAAGGGTAGAACGCTGCGGAGTTATCGTTGTCTTCTGATAGGAAGCCTGCTTGTAGGCTGCATTCCTTTGACGCTGCTGTTCTTCATACCGGCGAGTATTCTGATAGACGTTGACATTTTTCACCTGCTTGCCTGCCTGGGAAATGGCTTCACTTACCGTATCATTCACCAGAATATTCAACTCTCTGAAATCGCCTGTGGCAAGACCTTCCGATACCGCTTTTTTAAATTGCTCTCCTAAATTAGAGTTAAAATTACTACTCATTTTTTATTTCCTTATTTTACTATATAGATACTAAGATTATCCCATAATTACGGTGGACCTGCAATATTATTTTTTTATGAAAAAAGTACTTTTGT
>CAMGET010000389.1 GCA_946055175.1 uncultured Roseburia sp. | reverse complement strand
TGATCGTGTCAGCTTCGGCTGAGGGTATTCTTGTTTCCGACAATGAACGTTCCAGCTTTGATGTCTCTCGGATTTTTTGCCCCACATGCCAGAACAATTCTATCGTATTCTTTTAATAATTTTGCTGCTTTTACATCTTTTCCGACATCTGTACCGGTAATAAAAGTGATTCCCTCTTCCTTCATAATAGCAATCTTACGGTCAATCACCCATTTTTCCAGTTTCATATTCGGAATTCCGTACATCAAAAGACCTCCTACTCTGTCATCTCTTTCATATACGGTCACAAGGTGTCCACGCTTATTCAGCTGATCAGCAGCCGCAAGTCCCGCAGGTCCCGAACCAATTACCGCTACCTTTTTTCCGGTACGTACTTTAGGCGGTTTTGCTGCTGCATATCCCTTCTCATAAGCATTTTCAATAATTCCATGTTCATTTTCCTTACAGGTAACTGCATCCCCCCAATTTCCACAGGTACATGCCGCCTCACAGAGAGCCGGGCATACCCTTGATGTAAATTCCGGAAAATTGTTGGTCTTTTTCAGACGATTATAAGCCTGTTCCCAGTTGCCTGTGTATACAAGATCATTCCATTCGGGAACAAGATTGTGCAATGGGCATCCGCTTGTCATTCCCATGATATTCATTCCTGACTGGCAGAAAGGGACACCACAGTTCATACAGCGTGCACCTTGAATCTGTTGTTCTTCCTTTGAGAGTGGTGTGTGGAATTCATTAAAGTTTTTGATACGCTCTAACGGTTTTTCACTCACCGATGTTTCTCTCTTATATTCCATAAATCCGGTTGGTTTTCCCATGACATTTCCTCCATTTTAACTCCGTAATGATTAGCCTTTTGTGTTCGCATAAAAGGCTTCAATCTGTGCCTGCTCGGATGACAGCCCTTTTTCTTCCATCTGAACAATTGCCATCAGCATACGGTTATAATCATATGGAATTACTTTCTTAAATTTCGGCAGATATTCGCTGAAGTTGTCTAAAATCTCTTTTCCTTTTTCGGAATTGGTAAATGCGACATGCTCTTTAATCATATCTTTTAATTCCATAACATCATATTTATTTGTAACTTCTTCAGAGAATACCATTTCTTTGTTTATGCGTGTATATAAATCGTTGTTCTCATCTAATACATAGGCAATACCACCACTCATGCCTGCTGCAAAGTTTTTGCCAGTCTTTCCTAATATAACCACACGTCCACCGGTCATGTACTCACATCCGTGATCGCCGACACCTTCGACAACAGCGGATGCTCCCGAATTACGTACGCAGAAACGTTCTCCTGCCACACCACTGATAAATGCCTTACCGCTGGTTGCACCATATAAAGCCACGTTACCAATGATAATGTTTTCGTCTTTTTTGTATTTTACGCCTGTCGGAGCATAGACAACTAATTTACCACCCGACAGTCCTTTGCCAAAATAGTCATTGGAATCACCGACAAGTTCAAGTGTCAGTCCCTTTGGAATAAAAGCGCCAAAGCTCTGTCCGCCTGCGCCAGTACATTTCACGACAAAAGTATCCTCCTCTAAGCTCGTTCCGTATTTCTTCGTAATCTCCGAACCGAAAATCGTACCAAAGGAACGATCTATATTCGATACCTCCACATCAATGCTTCTGCGCTGTTTGTTTTCTAAAGCAGTACCAAGCTGTTTAATGAGCACTCTTTCATCCTTGGATTTCTCTAATTCAAAATCGTAGACATGTTTTGGATCAAAAGTAACTTTTTCCTTTGGTCCGGCGAATGGATTATTTAAAATCTTAGAAAGATCAATCTCTCTTTCACGTTCTGTCAAATCCTTTCGAACCTTTAATAAATCGCTTCTGCCGACCATCTCATCTATCGTTCTGCATCCAAGCTTTGCCATGTATTCACGCAACTCCTGTGCAATGAACTTCATGAAGTTTTCAACATATTCCGGTTTTCCTGCAAAACGCTTCCGAAGTTCCGGATTCTGTGTTGCAATACCTGCCGGGCAGGTGTCTAAGTTGCACACACGCATCATAACACAGCCCATCGTAACCAGCGGAGCAGTGGCAAATCCATATTCCTCTGCACCAAGCAGTGCTGCGATTGCAACATCACGACCGCTCATTAATTTACCATCTGTCTCAATTCTGACTTTATTACGAAGCCCGTTCATGATTAATGTCTGATGGGTCTCTGCCAGTCCAAGTTCCCATGGAAGTCCTGCATTATGGATGGAACTTGCCGGAGCGGCACCGGTACCGCCATCATATCCGGAGATTAAGATTACCTGTGCACCAGCCTTTGCAACACCGGCTGCGACAGTACCTACACCGGCCTCCGAAACCAGTTTTACAGAGATTCTGGCCTCTCTGTTTGAATTCTTAAGATCAAAAATCAGCTGCTCCAGATCTTCAATGGAATAAATATCATGGTGCGGTGGCGGAGAAATCAGCGATACACCCGGTGTGGAAAGTCTTGTCTTTGCAATCCACGGATATACTTTCTTTCCCGGAAGATGTCCTCCTTCACCCGGT
>CAMGET010000388.1 GCA_946055175.1 uncultured Roseburia sp. | reverse complement strand
AGTATAGATTTTTTATCAATAATTTTACGATAAAACAAGCTTGATATTTATTTTAGATATTTTTTATTTTGTTTTTGTAATTCATGCTTGTTTTTTGTTTTTATGAATAGTATATGCAGTATTTTTAAGCACTATTACAAGTACTCGCTCCCATGCTCCCCTGTAATATCCTGTATTGGCAACGATCGGGTTTGTAATAGCCACTGTTGGTATGCTAAGCTGCAACAACAGCTTATCTATCGTGTCATGCCCTATTGGCGTATGATACAGTTCTATCATCTTATTTTCTTTTGTAAGTTTTTTCCCTTTACTCATATTTTCTCACTTCCAGTTCCGAACAAATGCGGTTATACTCTGCTTCGTCTAATGTATATTTTTTCTGATATAAAACATTGGAAAGTAACATCAATGCACACGGAATAATGGTCATAAATATCAACAATCCCCATGTCTGTGCAGGATCAACGCCTGAGATGACTTCCGTAATCTGCGTCAGTTTTTCTTCTGAAGAAATTGTGCCTGCCGCTGCTGCATTTTCGTATTCTGAAATCTTATCTGTATAGCTTGTAACGTTGAAAAGCATGTAGCTTACATATGTGATAATTACCGTAAGAGCAGAACTCATCTTGGTAACAAAAGGACGTAAGGACGCAATAATTGCTTCATCACGATTGCCGGTCTTGTATTCACTATACTCTACGGTATTAATGATGGAAATCATCATAATCAGGTAATAAGCATATAAGCCGAAGTTTGATGTCATATATCCGATTGTAATCAGCGCAAAAGCAATGGATGCCGGTACAAAACGGGAAAGTATCATCATTGCAAAACCAATAACAGAGATTACTGCCATAAGGTTCATCAGTGGTTTTCTATTAATTTTTCTGGAAATTACCGGATAGAAAATCATCAAAAATGCCGTTGCAGCTACACCTACCGTTGAAAAAATGGAATACAATCCGCCTTCGTAGCCAAACTGTAAGTAAATATAGGTAGAGCCAATTCCGCCTAAAATAATGTTATTGGCAATCTGCTGGATCAAAAAGATAACAGCAATCCAGCGCAACTGGTCATTGTATTTGATCGCATTCACAAGCTTCTTGAAGAAACCTTCTGACTTTTTTTGCTTTTTCTCTTCCCGGTGTTCTTTTACTCCAAAAATGGTGATACAGAAAAATGCCGGTGCAAGAATACATATCCCTATGGCAACAACCTTATATGCGGTATTTGCATTTCCTCCAATTGCAGCTTCCCCGGTGGTCAACATTGGAATCAACATGGATGCCAGCGTACCGCCCACTCCGGCAAATAACGTTGCGCGGGATGTAAACTGATCTCTGGCTCCTGCATCGGAACTTAATGCCGGAACGATTCCCCAGAAAGAAATATCATGCATAGTAAACGCAATACTATAGCTAAAATAAAATACTGCAAACAAAGCAACAAATTCCCAACCCTTTAAGTCTGTCCCGAACACCATGGTTACTACAATACTGGATAAAATAATACCAATTACCATCCATGGTTTGAATTTGCCCCATCTGGTATGGGTATTTTCAATGATGTTCCCCATAATCGGATCATTTAATCCGTCAAACACACGAGCCCCAACCATAATTGCTGTAATTGCGCCTAACTGGGCTTTGTCAAGCCCTTTTGTAAAAAGGATATATGTAAGCAGGAAATTTGTAACCAGGCAATACATCATATCTCGTCCGATGGTTCCTAATGGAAACATCCATAGGTTTCTTTTCATAATTTTCTTTTCGTCCATTTTCTCTCTCCCTTATATATAGATAATGATACCCTACTTACTTATTACTTGAAAGGAGCTTTGGCCTGCTCCTTGTGTTTACGAGTAAGGTCTTCTTTCATCCTCTTCCACTCCTCTCCGAATAGCGGATATGCCTTCATCGCAAGTGCTGACAAAATGAATAAGAGTGCCGGTAATGCCATCCAGGCTACCTTTACTCCAAATTTTGCCATACCAGCCTGTTCTCCGGCTTTTAGTGCATTATCATATCCGAACAATCCAATTATGGTCACAAAAGCAGCATTTGCAAAACTAATCGCAGGTTTTGTAACCAGACTGTTCACGCCCGCGTACATACCTTCTCTACGGAATCCCGTCTTCATTTCATCGTAGTCGATTACTTCCCCATTCATTAACGGAACCAGATACATACATCCGGAAAATCCTGTTCCTACAATGAAGAACGAAATCATCGCTGTCACCAAAAACTGACCTGCAAAAATCATAAGAATAGCTCCGGTAGCAAAGGCAATGCTCATCACAATAATACATTTTGCAATACCAATCTTATCCATGCTCTTCATCCAAAGGATAATTCCACATACAGCACCAAGTCCTAAGCATCCATATACGATAGGCATTGATATCTGAAACTCATCAAAATAGTAAATAACGCCTTGCATCAAAATGGTCTGTACAAAAATAACCGTAAAGCTAATCACCTCATATACCAGGAAGGCACGGTTTTTAAAGCACTGGCAAATAGATTCCCATA
>CAMGET010000387.1 GCA_946055175.1 uncultured Roseburia sp. | reverse complement strand
GCGTGGATTGTGATTATTATTATTTCACGTGAGTTTATTATCAGCGGATTCCGTCTGGTAGCTTCCGATAATGGAATTGTGATTGCGGCCAGCTACTGGGGCAAGTTTAAAACCGTTTCCCAGATGATTATGGTCATTTTATTACTGCTAAACATTCAGAATACATTCTTCCAGATTTTAGGAACAGTTTTTGTATGGATTGCATTAATCTTAACGGTTGTATCACTTGTTGACTATGTAGTAAAAAACATTGGCGTTTTGAAAGAGCAGAAATAATGCAGACAATAGAAGAGCAGGTTTTTGAATTATTGAAAAAACAGAATATTACCTTATCCACAGCAGAATCTGCGACGGGAGGTATGATTGCTTCCATGTTGGTAAATGTTCCGGGAATTTCTGAATTTTTTCAGGAAGGTTATGTTACTTATTCCAATGATGCTAAGATAAAGATGATTGGTGTCGACCGTAATGTGATTGATACATATGGAGTTGTGAGCCGGGAGACGGCAGAAAATATGGCAGTTTCCGTAGCTAAAACAGCCGGAACCGATGCCTCTTTATCAGTAACAGGAGTTGCGGGACCGGATGGAGGAACAAAAGATTGTCCGGTTGGTACTGTGTATATTGGATGCTATTATCTGGGTAAGGTAGTGACAGAACATCATATTTTTAGCGGAACACGCATGGATGTCCGCATATCAGCCGCAAAACGGGCGCTTGAACTACTGATTGCATGTATAAACACCTGAAAGGACGAAATATAATGAGAATTATTGCAGGAACAGCCAGAAGCCTTCCGTTAAAAACAATTGAAGGCATGGATACCAGACCTACTACAGACCGTATAAAAGAGACTTTATTTAATATGTTACAAGGTGAAGTTCCCGGTTCCTATTTCTTGGATTTATTTGCCGGAAGTGGTCAGATTGGCTTAGAAGCGGTAAGCCGTGGAGCCAAATATGCCGTTTTTGTAGAAAATAATAAAAAAGCAGCTGCATGCATTGAAGATAATATTCGTTTTACAAAGTTTGGTGACCGGTCGAAACTGATTACAAGTGATGCTATTACTGCATTACGCAGTATGGAAGGGAAATATCAGTTTGATGTCATTTTTATGGACCCTCCATATAATTGCCTTTATGAAAAGGCTGTATTGGAATACTTAAAGGATTCCACACTGATTCATGAGGATACGTTACTTGTTGTGGAAGCTTCGTTAGAAACTTCCTTTGATTATTTAGACGAAATGGGTTACAATTTAGTTAAACATAAATGCTACAAAACGAATGCACATGCATTTATCCGCAAAGCATAAAAGGAGGATTCTTCGATGAAGAAAGCAATCTATCCGGGTAGTTTTGATCCACCCACTTTAGGACATCTTGACATTATCCGCCGTTCTGCAAAGATGGTGGATGAATTAGTGGTAGGTGTCTTACATAATAGTGCAAAAAATTCGTTGTTTTCTACTGATGAACGTGTTAGTATGATTAAAGAGATTACGAAAGAATTTCCGAATGTTATGGTAACATCGTTTGATGGTTTACTGGTTAATTATATGAAGGAAATTGATGCGACTCTTATCATCCGTGGTCTACGTGCTGTAACTGATTTTGAATATGAATTACAGATTGCACAGACCAACCGTGTTGAGTACCCTGAAGTTGAGACGATTTTTTTAACCACAAGTTTAAAATATTCTTACCTTAGTTCCACTATTGTAAAAGAATTTGCATCTTATGGTGGCGATATTTCTAAATTTGTTCCACCGGAATTTATAGATCGTATTTATGCAAAATATCAAATCGAAAGGAATGGTTTATCATATGGCAAGTAAAATGGAGCAGATTATCGATGAAATAGAAGAGTACATTGACGGCTGTAAGACCTATCCGTTATCTTCAGCTAAAATCATTGTAAATAAAGATGAAATCGAAGAATTATTAAGTGAACTTCGAAATAAGACACCGGAAGAAATCAAACGTTATCAAAAGATCATCAGCAATAAAGAAGCAATTTTAGCTGACGCCCAGGCGAAAGCGGATGCGATTATTGCGCAGGCGCAGATTAAGACTGATGAATTAATTAATGAGCATCAGATTATGCAGCGTGCTTATGCGCAGGCAAATGAAGTGGTAATGTTAGCCACCAAACAGGCGCAGGAGATATTAGATAATGCTACAAATGATGCGAATAATATCCGAATGAGCGCAATGCAGTATACTGATGATATTTTAGGCAACCTTGAAAATGCAATTGGAAGAGCAATGGAAGCCTCCAGAGTCCGCCATGACAGCTACATGGGTTCTCTTCAGGAATTTTATGATATCGTGTCTTCTAACCGTGCAGAACTAAATCCTACGGTAGAGGAAAATATGTCTGTATCCCAAGCGACAGAAGAATTACCGAAAATTGATATTACACCGGATTTATTAGGATAATAATAGCAGCAAGCAGTCCTGTAATGATAGCTAGAACCGCTTTTATGAAACAATATCTTTTGATAGAAAGGCCGGTATCTGTTATCATGGCAC
>CAMGET010000386.1 GCA_946055175.1 uncultured Roseburia sp. | reverse complement strand
GAGTTGGTATTGAATGTTGGCAAAACCTATATTGCTATCGTTCCTTCTGATTCCTGGAGAGATGTAGAAATTAAATAATGCAGTTTTAAGAACCTTTGATACTGTAAATAGTGTCAAAGGTTCTTTTTTTGACAAAAATGCTCGGAATCTAAGAAATAATTGTAAAAAGTTCTTGAAAAACAGGGGAAAATGTAAGATTATATTATAAAGAACGCGAAAGTTATTGCATTTGTAGAACAAAAGTGGTAAATTGTATATACATACGTAGTACTACTACAATTATATTTTGCAATATTTTCGCGCGAAAAAATGATATAATTGTGGGAGGAAATTTATAATGGATCCAAATGAAATTTCAGTATGTGAAAAAATGATAATGAAGGTAATCTGGGATGCGGATACGGACTTAGATCTGATGACAGTCACCGCAAGAGTGAATGAAGAGTTTGGCAAGACCTGGAAGATTCAGACTGTTGCCACTTTCTTGACACGTTTACAGAAAAAGAAGTTTATTGATATTTACCGTGTTGGCCGATATTCTCATTATCATCCGATTGTGGAGAAGAACGATTTCAAAATGAGCACAGTAACAGAAGATATCAAGTATTTTGATAAGGGAAGTATCAGCGCATTTGTCTGTGGTTTATTCGACGGTGTGAAGTTAACAGAAAAGGATAAGGAAATTATTCGCAAGAAGATAGATGAATTGGACTAGTGTTCTAAGTCAGATATTTTTCTGTGTACTCGTTACCAGTGCAGCCGGTAGCGTGATGCTTGTGATATGGTTTTTCTGTAGCTTATTTTTACGAAAATGGAATCCGGACCTGGTTTACTACATGCTTCGCTGGGTAGTAATTATGTTTTTATTGCCGATTACTTATGTGGCGATTATAGTGAAGTGTAATCACAGTTATGTTTTTGAAATCAATGGCGGTCCAAGAAAGCTGTATGTGCTTGATACAAATACAACGATGTATCAGGGACTTATCCTATTATGGGTTTTGTCTGCTTTTGTTGTATTGTACATTTTTTTGAAAAGCGAAATTAGCCAGTGGATTATTTGTAAGACGAACTTTGATGATGGCGATTCTTATACACAGTCGGAATTTGAACGTATTAAAGAAGCATTAGGGATAAAAGGCAGTGTGGAACTGCTCTGTAACGATAGTGTAAAGGTCAAATCTCCGTTTGTGTGTGGTTTGTGGAAACGGAAGGTTGTATTACCGTATATGAATTATTCGCCGGAACAAATGAAAGTAGTGTTGTATCATGAGCTAAATCATATCAAGAAGAGCGATATTCTGTTTCGCTATCTTACCATGTTGGCAGTTGCTGTGAACAGTATCAATCCAATCGTATATTTATTACTATTCCTAGTAACCGAATGGAGTGAAAGAGACTGTGATGCAAAATCGATTGATGGGTTAGAAAAAGAAGGTATTCGTACAAAGCAGTATTACGATATTATCTGGCAACTCATAGAGTCGGATTCACATATGCGGATTACGGTTACATTTCCTATGCTTCATGGAAAAAGAAATGTTATGTATAGGAGGATGGACTTTATGGAAAAGTACAGAAAAAACGTAAAGAAGATTACAAAACCGTTAACCATGGCTTTGGTCATGATGTTTGCATTGCTTAGCACGGTAACTGCTTACGCGGCAGGACTTGAAATTGCTGAGGCAAGTGATAGTGAGTTGAAGAGTACACAGCAGATTGCGATAGATGAGGGATTTGAAGGTGAAGACGGATGGTCTGACGAAATGCTGATTGAGCCAAGTGATGTTCCAAATATCGTATATGTTAATGATGGAATTATGCTTTTGAGTGGTGGAACGATAGATTGGGATGTTCCGGCAGGAACCAGATATGTGACTACGTCTATTTATATGACAAAGGACACAAAGGTTCAGATGGCTTGTACAGCAACACCAGACAATTGCACTTACTGGTTTGGACTAATGTATGCGAGCAGTGCTTGTAATGTGGTGGAGGGTAGTGGCTCTGGCGCACATGATTTTACAGTTCCATCCAATGGATATTATCGTATCATGGTAGAAAATAGAAGTTCACAGACAATTCATGTAATAGGAAGCTATCAGTATTGACTATCATAAATGAAAGATTTAAAACGTCATTTAAAGGACGCAAAAGTTCTTTTAATGACGTTTTTTTCATTTTTATTTTATATAACCATTTTCCTATTTACAATTTTCTACACGCGTAATATAGTAAAAATGTCCGTTTTATCAATAAAACTGTATGAGCAGCAGAGGCAGTATTTTTTACTGTTTCTGCTGCAAAATGCAAATGGCAGGAAGCAGGGGATAGGATATGCTGAAAGTGTTTATATGTCCGAATTGTGGATGGATGCGCGTGGTATCCAGAAGGAAACAGGTGGAATGCTTTAAGTGTGGGCAGTGGCAGATGACATTGTCCCGTATTGATTTTGTGAAATATACGTCCATGACAGAACAGGAACGCAAGGATTATGCGGATGGATGGCTGTATATACATAATAAAGAATACAGAAGAAATAAT
>CAMGET010000385.1 GCA_946055175.1 uncultured Roseburia sp. | reverse complement strand
TATCACAAGCCAATACCTCTGATTCAAAGTTGTCATTTGTAATTTTTACGACTGCCATTGTTTTTCCTCTCCTATTCTCGTCCAAATTCACTAAGTACTAATCCTTTATTTCTATCCAGTACCATTCCGACACTCCACGCATTTACAAACAGTAACAATGGTCTGCCCTTTAAGTCCTGAATCTTCTTCATATCACTTGTTCCGACTAACTTGTCCATATCTATATCCGGATTTTCAATCCAGCGGATATGCTCATAAGGAAGATTCTCCATACGGATTTCTACATTGTATTCATTCTCAATTCGATATTTTAAAACATCAAACTGAAGAACACCTACAACACCTACAATGACTTCTTCCATACCCATATTGTATTCCTGGAAAATCTGAATTGCACCTTCCTGGGCAATCTGCTGCATTCCTTTCATGAACTGCTTACGTTTCATCGTATCAACCTGGCGTACCCTTGCGAAATGCTCCGGTGCAAACGTAGGAATACCTTCAAACCGGAATGGTTTTGCCGTAGTTAACGTATCACCGATAGAAAAAATACCCGGATCAAATACACCAATAATGTCCCCGGCATACGCCTCATCCACGATATGTCTTTCCTGTGCCATCATCTGCTGTGGCTGAGAAAGCTTGATTTTTTTATTGCCTCCCTGTACATGCGTAACCTCCATACCGGCTTCAAACTTGCCGGAGCAGATACGCATAAACGCAATTCGGTCTCTGTGTGCTTTATTCATATTAGCCTGAATCTTAAAGACAAAAGCTGAAAAATCCTCACTAAACGGATTTACTTCTCCGATATCCGCCTTTCTCGGAAGCGGTGAATACGTCATTTTCAGAAAATGCTGTAAAAAGGTCTCTACACCAAAATTCGTCAAAGCAGAGCCAAAAAATACCGGTGATAACTCTCCTTTTGTTACAAGCTCCTGGTCAAACTCTGCGCCTGCACCATCTAATAGCTCGATGTCTTCCATCAATTTATCGTAAGCAGCCTGTCCAATTTCCTCTAACAACGCCGGATCATCGATGCTGATATGATTTTCCGTTCCTTCTTTTGTACCTTTTAATGTATCCGCAAATGTCATGACCTCTCTGGTATTACGGTCATAAACCCCTCTAAACCCTTTTCCGGAACCGATTGGCCAGTTGATGGGGCAAGTCGCAATACCAAGTTCATTTTCGATTTCATCCAACAAATCAAACGTATCATTGGCATCCCGGTCCATCTTATTAATAAAGGTAAAAATCGGAATATGTCTCATAACGCAGACCTTAAAAAGTTTTCTTGTCTGTGCCTCTACACCCTTGGAACCGTCAATGACCATGACTGCTGAATCGGCTGCCATCAAGGTACGATAAGTATCCTCTGAGAAATCCTGATGCCCCGGTGTATCCAGAATATTAATACAATAACCATCATAATTAAACTGCAATACGGAAGAAGTTACGGAAATACCTCTCTCCTTTTCAATCTCCATCCAGTCAGAAACCGCATGACGTGCAGTTGCCTTTCCCTTAACGGAACCTGCTAAATTGATGGCCCCTCCATATAATAAGAATTTCTCTGTCAATGTTGTCTTACCGGCATCCGGGTGGGAAATAATCGCAAAGGTACGACGTTTTTCAATTTCTTTTCTTAAATCTGCCAAAACAAATCCTCCAGTTTAAAACGTAATCAGTGTTTCACCCGCAGGAAAATCCGCGGTATTTTCTTTTGTAATTCCAAAATAGTTTAAAATAGTAGCTGCAATGTCAGCAAAGCTTCTTCTTGTACCATAGTTTACACCGGCTTCAATCCGTTTTCCAACCATCAGAAGCGGTGTGTACTCTCTTGAATGGTCTGTAGAAGGTGTAATTGGATCACAACCATGGTCTGCCGTAATCATAAGAATATCGTCCTCCCGAAGCTCTGCCAAAATTTCCGGAAGACGTGTATCAAAGTACGTCAATGCCTTCGCATAACCATCTACGTCATTACGATGACCATACAACATATCATAATCTACCAAATTTACGAATAGAAGTCCATTAAAATTTTTCTTCATCAAAGAAATCGTCTGATTGATACCCTCTTCATTATTTGCGGTTCTTACATATTCTGTAATCCCTTTTTCCGCAAAAATATCAATAATCTTACCGACAGACCATACATCATAGCCTTTTTCACTTAATACATCTAACATTGTTGTCTTTGGAGGCTGTAAGGAATAGTCATGT
Source organism: uncultured Roseburia sp. (assembly GCA_946055175.1). Taxonomy (GTDB): domain Bacteria; phylum Bacillota; class Clostridia; order Lachnospirales; family Lachnospiraceae; genus Roseburia. The sequence continues at coordinate 317 of CAMGET010000385.1, read as the reverse complement.
CGTCTGCTGGTACGGGTAAAATTCCCCGGTTCTCCAATAAATGGTCTTGCAATGACACGTCCTACCCCATGTTCACCCTGTAACAAATCTCTTGCAATCTGACAGTACTCATATAATTTTTCAATTGGTACAATATCCTCATGAGCTGCAATCTGAAATACAGAATCTGCTGAAGTATACACAATCAGTTTTCCGGTTTTCATATGTTCTTCGCCATAATCCCGAATGACATCCGTTCCGGAATAAGGTAGATTACAAAGTACTCCGCGACCTGTGCGTTTCGAAAATTCATCCAGCACTTCCTTTGGAAATCCTTC
>CAMGET010000384.1 GCA_946055175.1 uncultured Roseburia sp. | reverse complement strand
TTGAGATGTCAGCTATGATTCTTTCGGTTTCTTCATAACTGAGTTTGGAATGCTTTACCAGCACGGCTACGGTATATCTTTTCCCGTCGGGAAGCAAGATGAAACCTACATCGTTTATGCCAATCCATTCGCCTTTCTCATTCTGGTCGGAGGTGCCGGTCTTGTGTCCGATGCGGGCATCTGTTCCTTGCAGAGGGGAGGGAAGGCGTGTCTTTCCGGTCTGGCAGGAGAGAAGGGTTTCTTGAATAAAGTGGGTGTATGCCGTATCTATGGGCAATGTCCCGGCAATGAGACTATCCATGAACCGGGCTGCGGAAAGGGGAGTGCTCCAATTCTCGTAGCATCTTTCAGGATTCTGATGCATATCATTTTCGGTTGCGGAAATCGAGAAGCCTTCGATGCCTAATGTTTGAAGGTACTGATTGGCTGATGCGGTTCCTCCGATGTATTCAAACAAGATATCACATGCATTGTTGTCGCTTAGCTGGAGGGTATAGGTGAGTAGTTCGCCTATTGAAAGACTGATGCCACCGTTCGGATATTTATCGCGCAGAGGGCTGTACGTATCGGGGCGCAAGTCTTGTTTTTCTATTCGTATGTGGGTAGAAAGCGGAAGGTCTCGTTGGTCTAGATAATGCGCTACGGCTAATGCCTGGTGGTATTTCATCACACTCATAAGCGGATAATGCGCTTCATTATTAAACGTAAGCGTATCTTTCCCGTTGATGATAACGGCTACGCCGATTTCGGCTTCTGCATTCCCGATAATGTGCTGTATCTGCTCGCGCAAAGCCGGATAGGCTTTTGCAGAGAAAGTGAAAAAAATGGATAGGAGGATAGTCAGATAAGTTTTCATAGGCTTTTTGCTTGTCAAGGATACAAAAATATCCCTTAATTCCGCAACACATATTGTTAGAAATAAATTTAAAATACTGAGTAATAATATATTACCCAGTATTTTGCCATGTCAGAAGATTCACTTAACTTAGCGTTGCAATAAAAATCAAACAAATCTTCATCAGGCATGGCAAAAATACAAATAAAATCTGAACAAATCACTCCTTTTGGTGGAATATTTTGTGTAATGGAAGAATTCGATGCTCTTTTGTCTAACATAATTGATTCCACTTTGGGACCACGTACCAAGACATTCGGTTATCAATACAGTGAAATCTTCCGTTCTCTCATGTGCGTGTATTTCTGTGGCGGCTCCTGTGTTGAAGACATATCCACCCATCTCATGTCTCATCTTTCCTTTCATCCTGTGCTAAGGAGCTGCAGCGCAGATACGATTCTCCGTGCCATCAAGGAACTGACCGTCCCCAACATAACCTATACGTCTTCCGTCTCGGGAAAATCCTATGATTTCAATGTGGCAGACCGCATGAACGAACTGCTTGTCAAGGCACTCATATCTACCGGAGAATTAAACGAGGGACAGAAATATGATTTCGATTTCGACCATCAGTTTATCGAGACAGGCAAGTATGACGCCAAGCCCACCTACAAGAAGTTTACCGGATACAGCCCCGGAGTAGCTGTCATCGGCGACCATATCGTAGGCATAGAAAACCGAGACGGCAATACCAATGTCCGTTTCCGCCAACAGGATACGCTTGAAAGGATCTTTACAAGGCTTGAAGACAACGGTATCCATATAGACAGGGTACGTATGGACTGCGGGTCATGTTCCGAAGAGATTGTGGATGTGGTAAAAGATCATTGTAACCATTTCTACATCCGCGCCAACAGATGCTCGGCGTTTTACGATGACATGTTCATTCTCCGAGGATGGAGGACTGAGGAAATCAACGGAATAGAATTCGAACTGAACTCCATTATCGTGGAAAAGTGGAAGGGAAAGCCTTATCGCCTAGTTGTTCAGAGACAGAGAAGGACTGACAAAACTCAGGAACTATGGGAAGGTGAATATACCTACAGGTGCATTCTCACCAATGATTTCGAATCCGATGTCAGAGATATCGTAGAATTCTACAACCTGCGTGGAGGAAAGGAAAGAATCTTTGACGAAATGAACAACGGATTCGGATGGAAGCGTCTGCCCAAATCCTTCCTGGCTGAAAATACGGTCTATCTGCTGATGACCGCACTGATAAGGAACTTCTACAAAACCATTATCCGCAGAATGAATGTAAAGGCATTCGGACTCAACAGGACAAGCCGCATCAAAGCTTTCGTATTCAAGTATGTTTCTGTGGCTGCTAAATGGATAAAGACTTCCAGAATGCACATGCTGAATATCTACACCGGAAACAGGGCTTATGAGAATGTCTTTAAGGGCGGGGCGGATTAGCCCTTATGCTTTGTGGGATTTATGGCATATTGCCTCAAGTTGCCTTGTGGGGTAAGGGGAAGTTATGCCTGAAAGGTACGACCCAAGCTCTCATGACACACAGAAGTCTTCAGACTTTTCATGAAAATCGCAAAAAAACTGTCGTGTCACGAGAGGATAAAAGAGTTGCGGAAATGAGGATGAATAGTCCCACCTTCATCAGCCATAAAGAGTGAGACAATCGAAAAAGAAAA
>CAMGET010000383.1 GCA_946055175.1 uncultured Roseburia sp. | reverse complement strand
TTTTTACTCCATCCGTTTATGATATTTCCAAAAATCAATCGTTTCCTGCAAATCTGCCTCGTCAGCAAACAAATCCAGTTTTTTTGCCACTTCTACGGCAAAGTCAACATAAGCATTTGCCCTTGCGGTAATTACATTTTTATCACTTACGATATCCAAATCGGTAGAGTGTGTTGATTTCACATCACAAAGTATTCCTGCCTCATCCAGCAAATCCACGCCCGCACAGATACCTGCGACCAATTTCCCCTGTGCTTTTACCTCCCTAAAAAGTGCTCTTACTTCTTCGTTATTAATATTTTTCACATTTCCACCCGGTATGATAAGGCTTCGAATCTGGCTTTTATCGAGTTTGCTTACAGCCATATCCACGTTCACCGAATAGCCTTCCATTGACCGGATTGGTTTGCCATCTAAGGAGCAAAGAACCACTTCACAGTTTGTAAACTGCATAAAGTAATTCAAAATCACAATTTCATAAAAACAACTTTTGTCATATACAAGAAACACGTCCTTCACAAACATTACCTCCATTCTATTCTTTTATCATCCGGTAAAAATTACCCTGTCCGGCTCCTGTCTGTTGCTCAAAAGGTTCTCCATCAATTCTAAATCCCGCTTTCAGGTAACACCGAACTGCCCTTTCGTTCCAGGTTCTCACCTCTAAATACAGTGGTTTCTTTGGATACAGACTCTTTGAAATGGTATATGTTTCCGCTAAAATCCTTTGTCCATAGCCTTTATTGCAAAAACTTGGATTCACGCCAATTCCAATAAATACTTCCGTTTCCTCTTCCAGAATATTTACAAAACCAATGAAAACATCGCCCTCATAAAATGCCCGAAAATTCTTCTCCTTTTTGGGATTCAAAAAGCCCATCTGCTTCACCTTCATCTCTTCGTAGGAAGGCAAATTGTAAACTTCATAATCACCGCTATATTTCCATGAGCAGATTTCCTTTTTTTCTTCATCTGTCAGGATATGATTTGTAAATGTTTTAAAAAACTCGTCGCAAAACTGATTCCACACCACCTCGTATTCCTCGTGTGGTACCTTTTTCAAATCATATGGAGTATGTATACCGCGCTTTTTTGCCTCATTTACAAAATCAAAAATATAGTCACCTGCCTCTGTGCAAAAAGCTATGACTTCATCATGCCCTAATTCAATAGCCGCTGCGAGTCTTGTATGTCCATCCAGTGAAATATATTTCCCGTTTTCTTTCATTACCGGAATGATGATGTCCTTTGGACTTGTAATAAAGGTCTTTACTGCCTCGATTTTGTCTTCATCCACATAAAACTGTGAAGGCTGTATCTCCTCAATGCGAATTCGAAATGGCTCCACAGGCTCAAATTCTTTTATCAGTTCCTGTTCTTCATTATAAAACTTGCAAATATGCTCCGCGTAAAATCGGAACTCCTCAATCACTGTATCCTGATACTCCTGTACCCCGCCGTGGATAACTGCTTCGCAATTACCGACAATTTCAATCTCACAAGGTATCGTATCGTTGATTACAAACGCGCCATGCTGCTTTAATACTTTTTCTGAAAATCTGCTGTCATTATACGCATTGATTCTTTCTATCTTTATATCCATTTTCTACTCCAAATTCTTCAGTCCGTCATTTTCAGATATCCAAATAAAATAAAATATCTTTCTTCCCCTCCTGTTTCGTTCCCTGGTAGACCTTTGTGTCTAAACCGCCAATGACAAAACCGGATTTGATATAAAACTTGCATGCCGCAAGGTTATTGTCCTGTCCCACCGTATGAATACCCTGATATCCATTTTCCTTTGCCACTTCTTTTGCTTTTTCAATCAGCATCGCGCCAACGTTTTTTCCTCTATAAGCAGAATTCACTTTCAAATCATACAAATACATGTAGTGAAACCATTCCTGCTGCATGATTGCTAATCCGATACACTTATCTCCGTCATATGCACCAATAAACACGCTGTTTTCTGAAAGAGTGTCAAAATCATAGTTTTCATCCGGGAAACACATTGTGCTCATCTCCGGGAACAACTCCGTTGTATAACTCCACTGCTCGTTCACATAGGAAGGAATCATTCTTCCAAACAGTTCAAACGGCTCGTTTGGAATGTTAATATCTGCGCTATGTGCCTTGTCAATGATTCTTACTTCTATTTTCTCGTTCATTACTTTTCCTCCTGAATCTTTCTTACCAGTTCCTCTATCTGATATTCCTTTGCAGGTATTACAATTGCCTGATTTCCTAACACTTTTTCAATCGCCGTAAGTTCCATCTGCATGCGACGTCTGAAATGCGCGGTCATATCTGCCACCCCTTCAAAAGGGTGCTTTTTCCCATATGGAGTATCATTCAGATAGCGCAGCATCAGTGGATACCACAGTTCCACTCCGTTTTCGTCCGAACGTTCCTTTTTAATTTGTAAAATATTTTCTTCCATCTGCTCGGAACGCAGATACACCATCACAAATTCTTTCTCTTTTAGTTTGGCAAACAGCTCCTCATAAAAATCCAGAAGCTCCTGCTCTGACATGTCATAATAAAGCAG
>CAMGET010000382.1 GCA_946055175.1 uncultured Roseburia sp. | reverse complement strand
GTATAACTGCAGACCTTTTTTTATGGCAAACTGTGTTTTTATTTCATATATTAGGAAAAAAAGGTAATATTTATGAATCGCGTTAAAAAAATGATTCATTTAGAATATGCATATAAATTAGGATTAACAGGTGAGGGAGTTACGGTAGCTGTAATGGATACGGGAATTGCAAGACACCCTGATTTTGACCATCGCATTGTTGGATTTTTGGATTTTTGCAATAAACGTACTACTGCATATGATGATAACGGCCATGGAACTCATGTTGCAGGAATTATAGCAGGGAGCGGACAAGTGACAGGTATGTATTGCGGTATTGCACCAAAAGCAAATCTTCTGGTATTAAAAGTACTTGATAACAATGGAAATGGAAATACAACAAGTGTGTTAGAGGGAATTGACTGGCTACTTAAAAACCGTATTCACTATGGAGTGAGACTGCTGAACATTTCGGTTGGCATGTTAAAAAATGCAGGAGAGAAGGAAAAGAGAGAATTGCTGGATGCGGTTGATACAGCGTGGGATGCCGGTATCATGGTTGTGACTGCAGCCGGGAATAATGGACCAAAGGAAAATACAGTCACGATTCCCGGTATTTCACGCAAGGTGTTGACAGTTGGCTGTATGGATGATGAAGCAGTAAACTTGGGACACAATATACTAAAAGAAGGGTATAGCGGTACAGGACCTACGGACTGCTGTATTATGAAACCGGAAATTCTTGCACCCGGAACGAATGTGACTAGTTGTAGCCGAGATGGAAAAGGATATGTGAAAAAAAGCGGAACCTCCATGGCAGCACCGGCTGTAACAGGTACTTTAGCATTAGCTTTTGAACGGTTCCCGGAATTAACACCTGCAGAAATGAAACTGCGCCTGTATGAAAGTGCATATCCAAGGGGAGAATATTTCCATAAAAAAGCATGGGGAATGATTCACGGAGACAATTTGGTCCGTTATCGTTCAATCGGATAGGAAAACAATGAAAAAAGTTGTAACCATTGTATGTTTAATTCTTTTACAGCTCATATGGATGGCGATTGTACTATTTAAGTTTAGTTATACCTACACTTATGTGAATTACGGCATCCGACTGATTGCGGTATGTGTAGTGATTTATATGATTAATCAGTGGAAAAATCTAAGCAGTAAACTGTCGTGGACATTTCTGATTTTGCTCTCGCCTGGATTTGGGCTACTTCTATATCTTATCTTTGGAAGAAAAAATGTTACTAAACATACTGCAAAAAAAATGGATGCATATATACGACTGGCGCAAAAACATACTTACCAGACACCGGCAATCAATCGGTTTTTAAAAGAACAGGATAAGGCGGTTTACCGACAAACAAAATATATCAATGACTGGTCAGGTTATCCGGTTTATCAAAATACAGAAACAAAATACTATAAATCTGGTGAAGACATGTTCCCGGATATGCTGGTGGAGCTGGAAAAAGCAAGGCATTATATTTTTCTGGAGTATTTTATTGTAGAAGAAGGGTATATGTTTAACCAGATACTGGAGGTGTTGGAACGTAAGGCAAAAGTGGGAGTTGATGTCCGCTTGATTTATGATGATGTGGGGAGTATTGCTACATTACCGGAACAATATTATGAGACTTTAAAGTCGAAAGGAATCAAATGTGCTGCTTTCAATCCCTTCCGCCCATCATTATCTGTGCTTATGAACAATCGGGATCACAGAAAAATTATGGTAGCAGATGGAACGGTTGGTTTTACAGGAGGTATAAATTTAGCAGATGAATACATTAATCAGGTGGAACGCTATGGGTATTGGAAGGACACAGGTGTGCGGCTGAATGGTGAGGGTGTCTGGAGTTTGACGTTGATGTTTTTGTCTATGTGGGACTGTATCAATGAAGAAGAGGAAGACTATGAAAAATTTCGACCACAAGAGAATGACAAAAAGGAATGGGCTTCGGATGGAGTTGTACAGCCGTACTGTGATTGCCCCCTGAATACAGAATATGTTTGTGAAACGGTCTATATGAACATTATCAATCAGGCAATGGAGTATTTATATATCTTTACACCATATTTAATCATCGATAATGAAATGCTGACGGCTCTTTGTAATACAGCAAAACGCGGCGTGGATGTACGAATTGTGACACCCGGTGTACCGGATAAACGAATGATTTTCTGGCTGACTCAGTCTTATTATCAACCATTAATTGCAAGCGGTGTAAAAATATATCAATACCGTCCCGGCTTTTTGCATGCCAAAAGCTTTCTCTGTGATGATAAAATTGCAACCGTTGGTAGTGTGAACTTAGATTATAGAAGCCTGTATCTGCATTTCGAATGCGGGATTTATATGTATCGAACAAAAGCAGTATTTGAATTAAAGCAGGATTGTATGGAAGTGTTTGCAACGTCAGATGAAATTACCATAGAGTTTTGCAAAAAACAAAGTTTATTTATTAAGTTGCTGCAGTGCGTGATGCGGCTGATTGCGCCGTTGTGCTAAGAAATAGATATTTAGCTCACTAAATTATTTTAAGCATAATGTAGATTAGTAAGA
>CAMGET010000381.1 GCA_946055175.1 uncultured Roseburia sp. | reverse complement strand
TTTTAGTTTGTTAAATTTTTCACTATATAAACAAAATCTCTACTTTTTTCCCATTTTTTTGTACAAATTTACGTACAATCCCTTTTTTTCTATTTAAAAATAAGCTATAGTAAGAGCAGTATTTTTAACAGGAGGCACTTATGAACCTGACACAGACACTTTGGGATTTGCATATGCACAGTCAGTTTTCCGGTGACAGCGATGCACCGTTAGAAGACATGCTGCTTACCGCCATTGACGTAGGACTTGGCGGTATCTGCTTTACTGACCATTTAGATATCGATTATCCGGACTCACCGGATCTATTTCTGTTGGATTTACCGAATTATACCGCATCCGTTTCTGCGCTCCGTGAGAAATATGCCGACCGTTTTCCGGTGCGGCTTGGTATCGAGCTTGGTTTACAGCCTCATCTTGCGGCACTGCACGCAGACATCATAGAACAATATCCGTTTGACTTTGTCATCGGCTCTTCCCATCTGGTGCACGGAATTGACCCTTATTATGCCAAATTTTATGAAGGACGCAAGGAAGAAGACTGCTATCTGGAGTATTTTGAATCGATTTTAGAAAATATCAAGGTTTTTGACAGCTTTGATGTCTACGGGCATATTGATTATGTGGTGCGCTATGGTCCGACGAAAAATGTGAACTATGTCTGGACACAGTATCAGGATGTGATTGATGAAATTTTAAAGCTCCTTATTGAAAAAGGAAAAGGAATTGAAATCAATACCGGTGGTTTTAAATATGGACTTGGTCATCCGAATCCGACTGAGGGAATTATTTCCCGCTATCATGAACTGGGAGGAGAAATCATTACGATTGGTTCCGATGCTCATGCGCCTGCCCAGATTGCATTTGATTTTAAAAAGGTAACGCCGATTTTAAAGGAGGCCGGATTTACCCATTTTACTGTGTTCAAAAATAGAAAGCCGGAATTTTTACCGCTATAACCGGGGACGGTTCTTTTGTCTCGAATACCGAGACAAAAGAACCGTCCCCGATGTATTATAGATTTGCAAATCGTGAAGCCTCATCCTGAAGTTTTATCGCCACTTCGCTGTTGCTTTCCATTTCCACACTGATCCGGTCAATTTCTTTCACAAGTTCTCCCGTATTCTCTGCCGCCGTAGCCACACCGTTTGCACTTTCTTCTACCGCAGTTGAGATACCTTCAATTGCATCTGTAATTGATTTTACAAGATTACTTAGTTCTGCAGACATATGATTAAACTGCCCTACTACTTCGTTTACATGTACTGCATCCTCATTATACTGTTTGCCGGAATCCACAAAACCGTCATAGTCTAAAAGCACCTGATTGTTAATGTAATCCACCAATTCATTGGCTTTCTGAATCAGTTCTTTTACTGCTGCGGTTACCATCTGGTTAATGTTTTGAATGTTATTTGCCGTATCCCGGCTGGAATCTGCAAGCTGTCTGATTTCATCCGCCACAACTGCAAATCCCTTACCGGCTTCTCCTGCTCTGGCTGCTTCTATTGATGCATTTAAAGCAAGCAGGTTCGTCTGACTGGAAATATTTAAAATCTCACCCGTCAAATCATTGACACGATCAATGCTCTTGCTATCTTCAATTGCTTTTGATAAGGCTCCTAAAATTCCTTCTATCATATCGGTTGCATCTTTTTTGTTCTGTACCGCCGTTGTCTGTAAGGCAGAAGCCCGTTTTCCCATTTCCGCAGCATAATCATATAGCTGATTGGAAGCAGCAGCCAAATCATCGACATGGTCATTTACGACGGATGCACTCGAATTGATATCAGATACCGTTGCAGATACTTCCTCCATGGAAGCGGATAATTCTTCCATCACCGCTGAGATATCCGTAGAACTGTCATTGGCAGTACTTACGCTATCTGAAACCATCGTTACAATTTCATTCAAGCGGTTCGAATTATCCGTAATCTGCTTCATAATCTCCTGCAATGCTTCAATAAAGCTATTGATACCGGAAGCAAGTTGTCCGATTTCGTCTTTTCCCATCACCGGTACACGTTCGGTTAAATCACCCTGCCCGTTTTCAATGGCACCGATTACCTCGCCAAGTTTTTTGCTCGTCTTTCTCAATGGATTCACAATTTGCATTAAAACCAGAAGGAATACAACGATTCCGCAAATGGTCGCCGCGCTCGAAACAATAATCGCCTCTGTATTCGTAATCTGATAAACCGTTCTCTGATTTCCAACCTCCTGTGCCATCGCTTCCTGACTTTTTAGCACCATTTCATCAATGTTATTTGAAATCTTGGTACTGATTCCGACTATGGAATTATTCGCCATATAGAATGCCGTATCCCGGTCTCCTTTTGCACTGTTCTCAATCGTTGCGTCAAAAATTTTAAAAAATTTTTCATAGTCTTTTTGAAAGTCAGCCAGCCACTCTGCATCTTCCTCCGATGTCATCGTAGCAGACAGTTTCTCTATTAATTCTTCATTCGATTCATAAACAACAGTTATCTTTTCTTCAAAATCACGCTTTGCAATATCCGTATTACTCAGGCAATGTGCATAAGCCAGCTTTTGCAATT
>CAMGET010000380.1 GCA_946055175.1 uncultured Roseburia sp. | reverse complement strand
TGGAGCATTCAGATTTATGCAGGAGATGACCGGGGCAGTAATACCTTCAACTGCTGGCTTCCGATTCGTGCTTTCTTACAAAGTGAAACCTATTTTCTTCGTCCGGACCCTTACACTACAATCACGGACCCGGGCATCAGTTTGGGGCCCATCACCATTTCTGCGTATAATGAAGTTAATAACAGTTTTTATGTGGAATCGGGAAGAGGATTTTTGGCAAACGGCTTAGTTAAGCCGGACCTTGCCGCAGTGGGTGTGGATGTACCCACGGTCATGGGAAATGTAACAGGCAGCAGCATTGCGTGTGCCATCGCAGCCGGTGGAATTGCCCAGTTTTATGAGTGGGCAGTTTTGGAAAATAATATCAATAATGTGTCCAGCCAGGAAACAAAAAGTTATTTCATCCGGGGCGCAAAAAGGTCCGCCGATATCACCTATCCGAATCCTGAGTGGGGATATGGACGTTTTGATGTGGCCGGAACCTTCGAAGCACTGAGTGTGGTATAACATATATGGGATAATGGAAAGTGCATTTAACATATTCCAACACAGACACGCTCTCGCTCGGGTTCTGCTCGCAACGGTACTAAGCTCGAAAATACCTCGCTAAGTGCCGGCGGCATAACACGGTCTGCTTATGGAATTGTTAAATGCACTTTAATTATGTTCTTATTCTGCCTTATCCTGCAGCGCATCAAAGCCTTCCTCACCGGTACGAACCTTGATAACGTTGCTTACAGGATAGATGAAGATCTTGCCATCTCCGATATGTCCGGTGTAGAGTGCCTTCTTGGCAGCAGCCACAACAGCATCTACAGGAATCTTGGAGATAACGATTTCCACCTTAATCTTAGGTAAGAGGTTAACGTCAAGTTCAACACCACGATACATCTCGCCGGCACCCTTCTGTACGCCGCAGCCCATAACCTGGGTAACGGTCATACCGGTTACGCCGAGATCGTTCATGGCTTTCTTTAACTGATCGTACTTGGACAGTTTTGCAATGATAACCACTTTGTGGATGCCGGTTGCAATGGTGTCGGTCAGGCTGACAACCGGTACTGCCTTATCGGAAGAAGCAGGAAGTTCTGTATCGTCCTCCGGAATAACGGTATCCACACTGCCGGTAACATCCATGATACTGAATCCGGCATATGCAGAAGAAAGGCCATGTTCGGTAGAATCCAGACCGGAAATTTCTTCCTCTTCACTGACACGAAGACCAAAGATTGCTTTGATTAACAGGAAGGTAATGGTAATGGTTACTGCAGTCCAAGCTACTACGGATACAATACCTACTAACTGGATACCTAAAAGTTCAAATCCGCCGCCGTAGAAAAGACCTACCATAGAGTCATTTCCGGGAGCAGTGGTGGTTGCAAACAAACCAACTGCGATGGTACCCCAGATACCGTTTAAGCAGTGAACGGCAACAGCACCTACAGGGTCATCAATATGTAATACATAATCCAAGAACCATACACCGAATACTACTAAAAGACCGGCAACAATACCAATAATGGCAGAGCCTAATGCATCGGTAACGTCGCAGGGAGCGGTAATTGCAACAAGACCTGCAAGGGATGCATTCAGACACATGGAAACATCGGGCTTGCCGTATTTAATCCAGGTAAAAATCATACAGGTTACGGTAGCAACTGCGGGAGCAACGGTGGTAGTTAAGAAAATGGTTGCCAACTGTTCTACACTGGTTGCAGCAGCACCGTTGAATCCGTACCAACCGAACCAGAGAATGAAAACACCGAGACAACCGATGGGAAGGTTGTGACCGGGAAAAGCATTTACTTTAATAATTTTACCGTCTTTGTCTTTGGTGAATTTTCCGATTCTAGCACCAAGAATCTTTGCACCGATTAAAGCGGAAACACCACCTACGGTGTGGATGGCAGCACTTCCTGCAAAATCGTGGAAGCCAAGCTGTGCAAGCCAGCCGCCGCCCCAGATCCAGTGTGCTTCAATGGGATAAATCAGTGCGGAAATGACTGCGGAATATACACAGTAGGAAAGGAATTTGGTACGCTCAGCCATTGCACCGGAAACGATGGTTGCAGTGGTTGCACAGAATACCAGGTTAAACACGAAGTTTGACCAGTCAAAATTCTCATAAGCAGTAAAAATGTCTAAACCGGGTTTTCCGATAAAGCCTAACAGATCCTCTCCAAAGAGAAGTCCAAAACCAATTAAGATAAATACAACTGTACCGATACAAAAGTCCATCAGGTTTTTCATTAAGATGTTACCTGCGTTCTTTGATCGGGTAAAACCTGTTTCTACCATGGCGAAGCCGGCCTGCATCCAGAAAACTAAAGCTGCACCAATCAGAAACCATACACCAAATAATTCAGTACTCATAATAGTTCCTCCTCATAAATAAATTTCTATAAAAAAATGCACTTCCCCTTGGAGAAATGCATCTTTGCATAGCGTAAAATTTTATACAGGATATTCATTATTAAAACAGGCTTTGCAAATGGGAAGTCCATCCACCAATTTCTCTAAATCCTCTACTCGCAGGTATCCCAGAGAATCCGCTCCGATTGCCTTG
>CAMGET010000379.1 GCA_946055175.1 uncultured Roseburia sp. | reverse complement strand
CAGTGAAAGATTGCATAAGGTAGTATTTTTTGAACAACCACTTTATCACTATATGATTTACCCGGGAAGTGCCATGCAACAGAAATTCCAAGAAAAATATCTTGTGGCCATGGAAGTAGAAAAGCGTTGCTATGATATGCTGACTGCCATTTCTCCTAAATTTGGGGACATCAATCTTATTGGGTGTAGTGTAAGTCGAGTTTTTGAAAAATATGCACAGCTTTCAGCTGCAGAGCGCAAAACACATAGAAAAGAGTTTAAACGCTGCAAGAAATTTGCATGGAAGAATAGAAAACAATTAATGAACAGTTCTAATAGACATCGAAGAATTTCAGGTGCATTGAAGGTATATATTCCGGATATATATTTGTGGACATTAGTTATTAGATACAGCAAAAAGGAGGAACAGCGTGGTATTTGATTTTTCAAAAGAGCCAGGTAAAGCATTAGAAAGCACTTTGTTAGTAGAAAAAAGCGAACTGGTTCCTAAGATATCTGTTATTACTCCATTTTATAATTCGGGTCAGTTTTTTGAGCAAACATTTAACTGTTTAATAAACCAAACCTTGAAAGAGTTTGAATGGATTATTATCAATGACGGAAGCACAAATTCCAAAGATGTAGAGGACCTGGAACGATTAGCAGCAATGGATTGTCGTATTAGAGTGCTTCATCAGAAAAACGGTGGACAGTCGAAAGCAAAGAATTATGGAATTTCTTTCGCTAATACGGATATCATTGCATTTGTAGATGCAGATGATTTGATAGAACCATTTTATTTAGAATTATTGTATCAGGCATTACAAAAACATCCAAAAGCTGGTTGGAGTTATACAGACGTAGTTGGTTTTTCCGGTGAGGAGTATGTGTGGTGCAAAACTTTTTCTGCCGGAAGAATGACATTTAACAATATTTTGGTAAATGCAGCAGCATTTCGTCGAGAAGTAATCGAGTCGGTAGGCGGTTTTTCGGAAATTGCAAAACACTATGATGAAGATTGGGCACTTTATCTGAAACTGCTTAGCAGGGGAGTCCACCCGGTTCATGTACCGGTAATTGGGTTTTGGTATCGAAAGAGCGCATGTGGAATGCAGCAGACGGTCCGCAAGGATGAAAAGTTAAGAATACAGTCGGATCATTATATAGAGGAATTGTCAAAGCATGTTGATATCCATATTAAGGAAGAACAATATTGTGGAGAACTACCGGAAAATGCCACGAAAAGCGAATATGGAAAAGCAGATAGAATTTTGGCAACAGTGATGAAGAATAGAATTGGGCTCATGCTCGTTAAACGGTTATATTTGCGTAAGAAAGAGGGAAGATAAAATGGAAAGTAGAAAAACATCGAAGTTTGACATTGATATTGAAATAAAAGATTTACTTTGGGAATTTTTGAGAAGATGGCGTTTACTTGTTGTTTTTGTTTTAGTAGGTGCACTTGGTCTAACCATGTATCAATACTGTAATGATATGAATAAAACAGATGTGGTTACTGTGAAGAAAAGTCAGGCGGAACTAGAAAAGGCTATGGGAACACAGGACCTTGATGAAGTGACTGCAGCAGTAGCGTTAAAGAGACAATTAGATGAAAAAAGTGCGTATATGGAAACCTCAGAACTTATGCATATTAATCCGTATGAAGAAAATGCAGTCATATTACAGTATTATGTGAGTGCTGATGCAGCAGATGTAGCATTTGGGGCAACGGAGGCATATTTGTCTTATGTTGGAAATAACCATATGGAATCAGAACTAGTTCGTGTTGCAAAACAGGAAAAAGATTTATATGTCAATTTAAAAGATGCAAAGCAAAGCTTAAACATCAGTCTGCAGGAAAACAATAACATCTATTGTTTTGACATAAAGGCAATAGGAAAAACAATGGAAGATGCAAAGCAATTGGCTGAAGATGCAAAAAAAGAATTGCAGACGTATAGCGCAACCTTAAAAGAAGCTGTGGGAGAACATCAGTTACAGCTTATAAATGAGACAGAAATCGTAATGGTTGACCAAGACTTAGCTGAACTACAGAATTGGAATGCAACTTCTATTAAGACGATAAGCAATAATCTTGACAGCATGAAGAATGAGATGACAAGTGATCAGATTTCATTATATGTATATAGAACTACAGTAACAGAGCAGAGCGCAGAGCCAACTGTTTCAACAGCGGAACCAAGTGTTCATATTAGCATCAAACATATGATTTTAGGAGCAATCGTTGGTTTGATTCTTGCGTGTGCCATTATTTTTGTTCTTTATCTATTCTCATCCACATTAAGAAATGCTGAAGAAGTAAAAACTCTATATGGAATAAAAGTGCTTGGTTGTGTGGATGATAGACGCTTTCAAAAGAGACGCGTGTTTGGAATGATAGATGATTTTGTCGCAAAATTACAAAACGGCAAAAAGAAAAAACTAAGCTATGAAGAAGAAGTACAGTTGGCATGTGCAAATATTGCGATTGGTATGTGCCAAAATAATAAAAAAGAAATTGTGCTGACCGGAAGTATGATTAACTTGTTACCAAGTGATATCATAAAAGCGATAGTAGATAATTGTGAAAAAAGA
>CAMGET010000378.1 GCA_946055175.1 uncultured Roseburia sp. | reverse complement strand
AATGTCTATAAATGAACAATTGAACTAACAATTGTGAAATCCAAGGAGGAACGCTTATATGCAGGAGCAAAAGAAGGAACAAAAGTCAGAAGGAAATTTCTGGCTGACAGTAGCCAACTTTATTGTAGATAAAAGAAAGGCAATTTTGCTGCTTTTTCTTTTTGCAGCGATTTATTGTGCGTATGGCTCTACATTAACGAAAGTAAATCAGGACATTACAAAATACCTTCCTGAGGAAAGTGAGACAAGAAAAGGTCTTACAACAATGGAGGAGGAGTTTACGACCTTTGGTATGGCCTCTGTTATGATTGCGAATGTAACATATGAACAGGCCGAAGATGTGGCAGAACTGATAGAAAATGTAAAAGGTGTTTCTTCTGTTGTACTGGATAAGACGGCAGATTACTATTCAGGGACTAATGCGTTGATTACTGTGAATGTAGAAGGAATAGACGGAGATCCGGAAAATATTGAAACCATGAATCGGGTCAAAAAAGCATTGGAGGGTTATGATTATTACATATCAACTACGATTGGTTCTGAAGAATCACAGTTAGAGCAGATTCAGAATGATATTTCTGTAATCATGGTGTTAGCAGTTGTCATTATTATTATTGTTTTGATACTGGCAAGTTCTTCCTATATGGCGGTGCCGGTTTTGATGATGACATTTGGTATAGCAGCAGTTTTAAATATGGGAACGAACTATCTGCTGGGAGAGATTTCTTCTGTTACCGATTCTATTGCAGTTGTACTGCAGCTTGCATTGGCTATTGATTATGCAATTATTTTGTTAGACCGTTTTCTGGAAGAAAAGCGGCATATGGATAGTGAAAGTGCATTAAAGTTAGCGCTTTCAAAAGCTATTCCGGAAATCAGTTCCTCTTCCCTCACGACTGTTTCAGGTATGCTTGCAATGTGTTTTATGCAGTTTAGAATCGGCTATGATATGGGTATTGTATTAATAAAAGCAATCCTTTTAAGTATGGCATCGGTATTCTTTTTTATGCCGGGTATGCTGATGACATTTGAAAAATTAATTGATAAAACTGCACATAAGAGTTTAGTACCTAATGTATCCTTTATTGGAAAGTTTGCTAACAAAACAAAATATGTTATACCTCCAATTTTTCTGGTAGTAATTGTACTTGCATTCTTTGTTTCAAGTAACTGTCAGTATGTTTACGATATGAATAATGTGGAAAGCGCAAAAAAGAGTGAAGCAAAGATTGCTTCAGAAAAAATCGAAGCAGCATTCGGCAAGAGCAATCAGCTTGTCGTTATGGTACCAAGTGGGGATTATGAGTTAGAGGCGAAGGTTTTAAAGAAACTGGAAGAATTAGATTATGTTAAGAGCGCATTAGGTCTTGCAAATCAGGAAATTGCGGATGGTATTACTTTGACAAAAAAGATTACGCCTCGTGAGTTCTCTGAATTAACGGATTTAGATATGGAAGTCGTACAGTTTTTATATACGGCTTATGCGTATAGCGAAGAACAATATGGTCCAATGGTAACCGGCATTGATGAATATGAAGTGCCGCTTTTGGATATGGTAGTCTTTTTAGTGGAGCAGTACAAGGAAGGTTACGTGACATTAAGCGGAGATTTGGCAGAAATGATTGATGATCTGGCAGATATGCTGGATGATGCAACCGCACAGCTTAAAGGTGAAAACTATGTCCGTTTTATTTTAAACATTGACAAGCCGGCGGAGGGCGAAGAGACCTATGCCGCAATGGAAGAGATTCGTGCTGTTGCAGAAAAATATTATGGAGAGGGTACCGCTATATTGGTTGGAAACTCTACAAGTTGCAAAGATTTAGCAGCATCCTTTGCGGTTGATAACTGGATTATTACAATATTAACAGCATTATTTGTATTAATTATTCTAATTTGTACCTTCCAGTCGGCAGGACTTCCGGTACTTCTGGTATTGACGATTCAGGGAAGTATCTGGATAAACTTTAGTATTCCTGCAATCGTAGGACAGGGAATTTATTTTATTGCGTATCTGATTTGTTCTGCGATTCAGATGGGAGCAACGATTGACTATGCAATCGTCATTTCCAGTCGTTATATGGATTTAAAATATAAGATGCCACTCAAAGATGCTGTGGGAGAAACCATAAATCAGGCATTCCCAACAATTTTTACTTCTGGAAGTATTATGGCCAGCGCAGGCTTTCTTATTGGTAATATTTCTTCTGATGCGACGACTTCAGCAATGGGGACGGCGCTTGGCAGAGGAACATTGATTTCTATTTTCTTAGTAATGTTTGTCTTACCTCAGATTTTATTGCTAGGTGATACCATTATTGAGAAAACAGCACTTAATATTAACTTGAGCAGAGAACGCAAGGCAGTAAGCGGAAAACTTGCGGTATCCGGTCATGTGAGAGGTTATGTGCAGGGCGAAATAGACGCAGATGTTCAGGGCATTTTCCTGGGAGATATGCAAGTATCATTAAAATCAGTAATTCCCGGACGAGATGCTACTGTAGAGCAACTAGATGAACAGGAAGGAAAGGAGAGAGATGAGAATGAAGCGTAAATTCATACATAGAATAAAGAAA
>CAMGET010000377.1 GCA_946055175.1 uncultured Roseburia sp. | reverse complement strand
GCATGTAATCTCCTGTGACCGGAAATCATTTCATAATCACCGTTCTGATCTGGTCTTACAATTACAGGGTTCAAAATACCATTTTCCCTGATACTTTCTACCAGAGTATCCATTTTTTCATCATCAAGAACCTTAAATGGATGATTTGGAAATGAATGAATTCTTCCTAATTCTATTTCCTGAGTACCGGCAATCTCCGGTACTCCTAATAATTCATCTACTGATTGTAATTTGATTTTTCCTGCAACTCTGCTTCCCATTTTCTATGCCTCCTTTAACACTTCCTTTGTTAATGCCATATATGCAAACGCCGCTTTGCCCTTCGGATCATAAGAATAGATACTTCCTCCCTCTACACTGACCTCTGATGCCCTGACTGACATTGGAATTTCTGTTCCAAATACCTTGATAGATGCAGAATAAGTATCATACACCATCAATGACATATCCCTCGCATAATTTGTTCTGTTATCTACCATTGTTAATAAGATACCTTCTATTTTCAATTTTGGATTCAACTGTTTCTTAACTCTGCCGATTGTCTTAATCAGCTGCTGTAAACCTTTGACCGGAAGGTATGCCGCCTGAACCGGTATAAGTACAGAATCCGCACAAGCCAGAGCGTTAATTGTTATCATTCCCAGAGAAGGCATACAATCTATAATAATGAAATCATAGAACTCTCTCAGCTTTTCCATCATTGATTTTATAATCAATTCTCTGCTCATCGCATTTACCAAAGATACTTCTATAGCTGACAATTCAATGTTAGCCGGAATCAAATCTACTCCTTCCCTATGATGAAGGATTGTCTTCTCCATATTCAACTTTTCATCATTTACAATGTTCATCATCAACGTTGCAAGAGAATATTCCATTTCATCCGGTTCCTCATAACCAAGGCTGATAGTAAGACTTCCCTGAGGATCCCCGTCAATCAGAAGCACTTTCTTTCCTTCTTTTGCTAATCCAATTCCAAGATTTACACACGATACGGTCTTTCCGACTCCACCTTTTTGATTTGATACTGCAATTACCTTACACATAAGCTTTTTCTCCTTTATTCATCCCAATATTTGTTCATGTTCATTTTCAGCATTTCCAGTATTTCCCGCCTCATCTGTTCCGCTGTATAGCTGGTAGGAAAGAATCTGTGAAGCTGCTCATTCTTAAAGACAACACGGTCAATGTCTTTCTGTTTGATTTCACTTAGGATATCTTCCATATCCTGTACCGTCAGTTTTCCTTCCGTACTAAGCTTCTTTATCCGAAGTGCTTGTGATAATGAAGGCGTACACTGTGCAAACTCCATTGCTTCCAACATTTCCTTCTGTTCCTTCTTATTCAGGTACGACAGCTGTACAGCCGGCGTAAATCCCATGCTTCCGTCATCCACCTTTTCAAGCATCTCCGGTATCAGATCTGTTATCTTGATATACCTCTGAACCTGCTTTGGACTGTCTCCACATTCTTCGCCAATCAGCTCAATGCTCTTCTTGCCTAAATTGTGGTCCACCTGACCACATTTTCTTCTCCCAGCTCTTCTTTTGATTACTTCGTACTTCATCTTGTAAGCAAATGCCTTTTCACTGGGGCTGATCATTTCTCGCTGTAAATTGGAATCAACCATTGAAACTACTGCATCATCATCCTTAAGTACCCTAATGATCACAGGCACTTTCCGATATCCAATCTTCTCAGCAGCAAATTTTCTTCTGTGCCCTGATATGATTTCATAGGTACCATCTTTTCTCGGTCTTACAATCAGCGGATTAAGAATCCCATACTTTTTCACGCTTTCCTGTAATTCAATCATCTGACTGTCTGCCCTGACCTTGAATGGATGATTTTCAAAAGATCTCAGTCTCTCCATTTCAATCTCAACGACCTTTTCCTCTGTTACAGCTAATTCTTTCTTTTCTGCCATAGGCAACTTCCTTTCCCTGAACGAAAAAAAGTCCGTCCAGAATAGATTATTTTTCATCTAATCTGAACGGACTCTTCCGACAGGCCTTTTTTGGCAAGAATATAATGTTTTTCTTTCCATCTTTTCTTAGATTTACAACCCAAACCTCATCCTACTTTATACTTAATCCCTACGGATGACAGTTTTGAAAAATATGGATTGGTGACAAGAAATCATTTTCGCTGACAAAATCAGTTCTCCATGCCATATTTCGCTGACAAATTTGTCACCGAAACTGCCATTTTTATATGAAAAAAGCAGCAATGATTTCATCGTCATTACTGCTTAAATGAGCGTTCCCTATAGGAATCGAACCTACAATAGAGTCTTAGGAGGACCCCGTTATATCCATTTAACTAAGGGAACAAATGCCGTATTTTCGGGCTTTTCAGCTCTTTTGGCTACGGTCGCCATATCTATGAATCCAATCACTTTCGTGATGAATTTCTATTGTAACTTACTTTGACATCCAGGTCAATCCTTACTGGAATCGAACTCTGACTTACCACTTCTCAACTTCCGTAGGTGTCAACCATGGTTGAACCTTAGGAGGCGGTCGCTCTATCCAGCTGAGCTATATGGACGTGTCTGATATATGATTATAGCCCGATCA
>CAMGET010000376.1 GCA_946055175.1 uncultured Roseburia sp. | reverse complement strand
TGCAGCCATTGGTGAGGATGCCGGTACCATAGAAGATGTATATGAACCATACCTTGTAAAAAATGGATTTATTATCCGAACACCGAAGGGAAGAATGGTAACAGATTTAGCTTATGGACATTTTGGAATTGATATCAAGAAATAGTTGCTTTTCCTATGCTATACCATTATAATATACTATATCTTGGGTTTATTGTAGGAATATTGGTAAATCATTACATAGGAGGAAGCATTATGGCTGAGAAGACCTGTGCGGAAGTGATTATTGGAGGCAAAGTATATACTTTAAGCGGATATGAAGGGGAAGAGTATTTACAGAAGGTTGCCACCTATATTAATAATAAAATGAACGAACTTGATGCAATGGAAGCCTTTCGACGCTTTCCGGCTGATATGAAAGCGACTTTGCTGCAGATTAATATTGCGGATGATTATTTTAAGGCCAAAGCATATATAGAAAAGCTGGAAAAAGAAGTTGAAATGAAAGAAAAAGAAATTTATGACTTGAAGCATGATTTGATTTCCAATCAGATTAAAGCAGAAAGTGATGAAGAGTCATTGAAACAATTGGAGGCCGAGAATAAAGAACTTTTATTACAAAAGGCAAGATTAGAAGCGGCACTGGACGATGCACATATAGAAAAGTCTGCTTCTAACATTAAAAAAAGGGACTAGCAATCAAGGGACGTATTTTCGTCCCTTTTTTTCATTGGAGAGATAATATGGAGAATCGAAGGAAAAGAAAAATTGAATTACTGGCACCGGCAGGTTCCTATGAGACTTTCTGTGCAGTAATTGCTGCAGGAGCAGATGCAGTTTATGTAGGTGGAACTGCTTTTGGAGCAAGAGCATACGCAAATAATTTTTCAGAAGAAGAATTATTAAAAGCAATTGACTATGCTCATGTTCATAACAGAAAGCTCTATTTAACGGTGAATACTTTATTCAAGGAAAAGGAACTGACGGAGCAGCTATATTCCTATTTACTCCCTTATTATAAACAAGGACTGGATGCTGTCATTGTACAGGATATCGGTGCGATGAAATTTATCAGGGAACATTTTCCAGACCTGGAAATCCATACAAGCACGCAGATGACAGTTACAAACCGATATGGTGCACAAATGATGAAAGAACTTGGGGCAAACCGCATTGTGACTGCCAGGGAAATGTCTTTTGTAGAAATTGAAGATATAGCGAAACATGTAGATGTAGAGATTGAAAGCTTTGTACATGGAGCTTTATGCTATTGTTTTTCAGGACAATGCCTTTTTAGCAGTATGATTGGCGGCAGAAGCGGAAACAGAGGTCGCTGTGCACAACCTTGCAGACTTCCATATGCAGTGGTTGATGAGAAGAATAAGGTGATGAACAATCCCAAGAAACCATATATTCTCAGCCTTAAGGATTTATGTACGGTAAAGCTGATACCACAGCTTGTAAAAGCAGGTGTTTATTCTTTTAAAATTGAAGGAAGAATGAAACAAACAGAATATGCTGCCGGTGTAGTTGAAATTTATCGTAAATATATTGATTTATATTTGGAAAAGGGCGAGAATGGATTTACAGTTAAAAAAGAAGATGAGCAAAGACTACTAGAACTTGGAAACCGCTGTGGATTCACGGAAGGATATTATAAGAAACATAATGGTGCGGATATGATTACTTTTGAACAGCCAAGCCATAAAAAAGGTGAGATTCATACGGTTATTCCTGACGAAATAAAAGAAAAAATCAAAGGAACCTTAATATTATCACAAGATTTACCTGCTAAAATGACGGTAGTCTATGATGATATTACGGTAACTGTGGAGGGTGACACTGTACAAGCGGCGCAAAATCAACCGCTTTCCTATGAAAAAGTGAAAGAGAATATTCAAAAGACGGGAAATACGCCTTTCGAGTTTGAAATTTTAGATATTATGATGGATGATGCTATTTTTATGCCGATGAAGGCGTTAAATCAACTAAGAAGGGATGCATTGCTAAAGCTGGAAAATTTTCTGTTAACAAAGTATCGCCGCGTTGAGGCGGCATTGCCGAATCAACCGGATGGTTTAAAAAAATCACAAGTGAAAGAAGAAAGACCTCTTATTACAGCGTCTATTGAAATGCGCAATCAGTTACTTCCGCTATTGGAATGTCAGGCTGTTTCTGAAGTATATCTTGACAGCAGCTGTTATACCAGAGACACTTTATTGAATGATTTATATGAGGATTGTAATCTTACAAAAGAAAAAGGAAAGAAGGTATACTTTATCATGCCTTCTGTATTTCGTAAACATACTTCGGACTTTTATGAAAAAATAATGGATAAACTGGTAAAAATCGGAATAGATGGATTTGTAGTAAAAAGCTATGACGTTCTTCGGTTTCTAAAAAGCAGAGTGCCTGATGCAAATATAGTGATAGATCATAATCTTTACAGTTATAATTCAAAGGCAATAGAGGCGCTAAATTCTTATTCACCTATTCGTATTACAGCTCCTTATGAGTTGAATCGAAAAGAACTGCTTCATCGTAATAATCATAACAGTGAGCTTATTATTTATGGTAGAATTTCGCTTATGACATCAGCACAGTGT
>CAMGET010000375.1 GCA_946055175.1 uncultured Roseburia sp. | reverse complement strand
AACTGCGGCCGATGCAAAGTTCAGTTTTTAAAGGAAGCACCGATAGCAGATGAGGCGGAAAGAAAGCTGCTTACACAAGCAGAAATAGAACAGGGAATCCGACTTGCATGCAGGACGAAAATGCCTGAGAGTGAAGACTTTAAAGTAATAGGAGAAACATTCGAAAAGACCTCCTCTGTTTATAGAGAAGCGAAGGGGGAAGCTTCTTACGGAATCGCATTTGACCTTGGAAGTACAACACTTGCCATGCAGCTGATTGGTCTTACATCCGGAAAAGAATATATTACAGTAACATCTGCCAATCATCAGAGAGTCTATGGAGCAGATGTGATATCAAGGATTCAGGCGGCAAATGATGGGAAATTGGAGAGCCTGCAAATAATGATTCAAAAGGACATGGTGAGTCTTTTGGAGGAAATTGTTGATAAGACAGGGATTGATGTGGCGAAAATTCAAAAGATTGCAATCGCGGGAAACACCACGATGTGTCATCTGTTGCTGGGTTATTCCTGCGAGGGATTGGGAAGAGCACCTTTTTCGCCTGTGAGTCTTACAATGCATAAATGTAAAAGCGCAGAGTTACTGAATAAGATATCAAAACTGCCGGAAAAACTGTCCGGTTTACAGGCAACAGTTATCATTTTGCCCGGAATTTCAGCATTTGTAGGCGCAGATATTGTAGCCGGGATATATGCCTGTAATATGGATAAGGAAGATACACCACATATGTTGATTGACATCGGCACAAATGGAGAAATGGTGTTAGGAGATGTCAATGGTTTCCTTGTTGCATCCACTGCAGCAGGACCGGTATTTGAAGGTGGAGCAATTTCATGCGGAATGCCGGCAGTAAAAGGGGCAGTTTCTCATGTGGATTCGCTGGGACTCGGCCTTCAAGTCATCGGGGAAACCAAGCCGGAAGGATTTTGCGGAAGCGGGCTCATTGATTTGGTGGCATTGTTGCGGAGGGCAGGCATTATTGATGAAAACGGAACGCTATGCGATGCTTATTTTGACCAGGGATTTCAATTGGAAGGATTAGAGGAGAAGGAAAAAGAGAAGCTGATTCTCACACAAGCGGATATACGGGAATTGCAGATGGGAAAGGCGGCAATTCGTGCCGGAATGGAACTGTTATATAAAAACAATATTCCGGAAAAAATCTATCTTGCAGGCGGTTTTGGAACAGCTATCGATTTACGTACTGCGGCAGAAATCGGTTTGTTCTCAAAAGAGGCAGTTGCAAAAGTAATCCCTGTGGGAAATACAGTATTGAAAGGCTTACAAAAATTTCTGACAGAGGAAGAAGGAGAGCGCAGAGTGCAAAATATTCCTCAAAAAGCAACAGAAGTGCTTCTCGCCAAAGAAACAACGTTTGAAGAAACATATATTGAATATATGCAGTTTGATTATTGAAAAGCAACAGTAATTTTGCTATGATTAAAAATAGGAAAAAAGGACAGTTTCTTACAGGGGATGACGAATTCTATGGAAAAAGAAAATACAGTTTTGATTGTTGACGATGAAAAAGTAAACAGACTGAATTTGAAAAAAATACTGGAAGACAGTTATGAAATTGTAGAAGCTGAGAACGGACAGCAGGCAATTGATATTTTGGAAAAAGAGTCGGGAAGAATTTCTGCAATTGTACTTGATTTAATTATGCCTGTATCCAATGGCTATGATTTTATGAAGGTGTATGCAAAATCGAAGACTTTTGGTACGATTCCGGTGGTAATTGCAACTATTGCCGGTGATGTGGAGACAGAAAAAGCCTGTTTAGAACTTGGTGCATGGGATTTTGTGGGGAAACCGTATGATTCAAAAATAATAAAGTTCCGTATTAAAAATGTAATTGACAGAAGCCAGCATCAGATGAGCAAGGAACTTCGATATCGTTCCCAGTATAGTGAGCTGACGGCGATTTATAATATGACAACCTTTTATTATTACACTCGTCAGATGCTGAATCGTTATCCGGAAGAAAAGTTTGCATTTATACGTTTGGATATTGAAAAATTCCGTCTGGTGAATGCATTTTTCGGAAGAGAGGAAGGAAATGCGCTGCTAAAATATGTTGCGGAGTATCTAAGAGAGCAGGAGAAGCAGTATCGACATATTTCTTTCGGACATATGAATGCGGATGCGTTTAGTGTATGTATGGCTTATGATGATTTGAAAGAGATTCATGAGTTTATGAAAAAAACTAATCGAATGATAGCTGAATATCCGCTGGATTTTGAATTGGTAATGACGTATGGAATTTATTTGGTAGATGATCCGAAACTTAGTGTCGGTGAAATGTATGAATGTGCCAATCTTGCATCCAAAAAGTGCAAAGAAATGTATACCATTCAGAATTATGCATTTTTCGAAGCGAAAATCCGTGAGGAAGTTGCAAAAGAACAGCGAATTGTGAACAATATGCGCGGAGCGCTTAAGGGAAATGAATTTATTCTATATTTGCAGCCCAAATATGAACTTCAGTCAAATACACTGGCCGGAGCAGAGGTGTTGGTACGCTGGATAGATCCGGAGCGAGGAATGATTTCGCCGGGAGATTTTATACAGGTATTCGAGCAGAATGGTT
>CAMGET010000374.1 GCA_946055175.1 uncultured Roseburia sp. | reverse complement strand
GCAAACAGTGAGGAAGCAAAACGGGAGAATGAACGAAAGAACAATACTATTCTGGTACTGGTCATTGTTCTTGGAATTCTTACCAGCCCGGCATGGCTCGGAATCCTTACAGGATTGATTGGTACAATCTTTGGACTCTCCGTTGCACTTATCGCAATCACTTTTGCGATGTTTGTCGTAGGAATCGCTCTTGTTGGTGCCGGTCTTACGATGCTTGTGAGTGTTTCAGTACTTGCAGGAATTGCATTTATAGGAGCAGGTCTTTTTGCGTTGGCGATAGCAGTACTGCTGTTATTAGCAGACATTGAGATATTTGGAAGATTCCTGCCATGGGCGTGCAAAGGAATTTACCGGCTTTGCAAAAAACCTTTTGAAAAAAAGAAGGAGGCTTAAGGCAGTATGAAAAAAATGACAAAAGTAATGTTAACAATCGCAGCAGTATTAGCGACGATTGGTTTGGCACTTATGATAGCAGCAAGTATGATGGGCGGAGGAATATCACAGGTTTATACGATGGCGAAAAACGGAGAACTCAACTTCGGTGATTGGCATTTTGAAGACGGTATATACTTCTCACCTAAAATTGGACTTACAAAATTAGACAGAGGAAATGAAAGCTGTGAGAATACTTATGGCGAAGAAATAAAACACCTGAAAATCGAAACAGACTGTGCAGACATTCAGATCCGGGTAGAGAAGAGAGAAAAATTAACGGTAGAGATGGAAAAAGGATACCTGCGCTACTATGAGGAAGAAGTAGAGAATTCTGACACTTTAGAAATAAGCTATGATACAGATTTCCATAACTATAAAGAGGGTCCGGATATCTCAATCTATATTCCTGAAAGCTGGGAAATGAAGACAATTATCGTAGAAAATGAGATGGGTGATATTGTGCTGGCAGACTTATCAAAGGGATGCGAAAAAGTAGACTTCTACACTGCTATGGGAGATATCATAACGAACCGCTGCCGCATTAATGGGACATACGATGCACATACCGCAATGGGAAATGTTACGGTAGATGATGGATACTTCAGAGGTGCAACCTTAGAATCCAACATGGGCGATGTCGAATTCTATGGAGTGACAGAAGGTGACCTTACCTTAACAACCAATATGGGTGATGCGATAGCGGAAATAGAGGGCAATGAAAAAGATTATAATGTGGACATATCAACCAATATGGGAAGTGCATTTTATAATAGTAAAAAACATCACAATGACATGGAAGGCTCCTATTGTCATGATAGTGAGCATGCAAAAGCTGATATTTGCATAAACAGTTCTATGGGTGATGTGAGATTGACAATTGAAGAATAAAAAAACTCCGCAATACGTTTCGCTATTGCGGAGTTTTTTATTGCATAAAACTTAAACTTACTCCTAGTAATAAAGTACCTAATGTGATAAAATTTAAATAATTATTAGGGTTTATAACAGAGGCATTAAGGGATGAACAAAAAGGTAAGAATTCTGCTGTATTTACTTTCTTTATCAGCAACTGTTTTGGTGCTTGCCCTGCTGATATTTTATGGCAGAATGCAAAAGCCGGTAAGTACAAAGCAGGACAATGTAGCGGAACAGACAGAAATGGTTTTGGAAACGGAAAAAACGGCAGAGACAGAAACTGAACTTCAGACCGAGTCGGCACAGGAGGGCGAAACGGAGACCGAAACCGAAATTAATCAGGAAGATACGGTACTCCTCTTTGGAGGAGATGTACTGATAAAGGCATCTACAGAGAGTATTTATAAAAATAATGGGGTGACGGGGCTGGTTTCGGAAGAAATTCTTGCCGAAATGCAGAATGCTGACATTATGATGGTGAATCATGAATTTCAGTTCAGCACCAGAGGGGAACCTATGGAGGATAAGCAGTTTACTTTTCAGACGGACCCGAAGAATGTGCAGATCTTGTTGGATTTGGGAATTGATATTGTAAGTCTTGCCAATAATCACAGCCTGGATTTTGGGCAGGATGCATTACAGGATACCTTCGTTACGCTGGATGAGGCGGGAATTTTATATGCAGGTGCAGGCGATAGCAAAGAGCGGGCTGAGGAATTACAGGTTATTGAAGTAAATGGCAAAAAGTTCGGCTTTTTGGCAGCAACGCGTGTGATTCCGGTAGCAGGATGGGATGTTCGAAATAAACAACCGGGATTATTTACCACATATGATGATACAAGACTTGTAGAACGAATCAGGGAATCCAAAGAGGAATGTGATTTTTTGGCTGTTTATGTACATTGGGGAATTGAAAGAGAAGAATATCCGGAAGAATATCAGAATGTCATAGCAAAGCATTGTGTGGAGGCAGGTGCAGATGTAATCATCGGGGCACATCCACATGTATTACAGGGAATAGAATTTATTGATGAAAAGCCGGTTTTTTACAGTCTTGGAAATTATATTTTCAATAGTAATCCCAAGGCTGTTCTCCACCGCAAACAAAGCCCTCCTTCTGTTCGTAAGGCTTCAAAACCTCGCGCATCGTGGAGGTCAGGAGAATAATGCGTTCGGAGTGCTCTGTCTTGGGCTTGCCGATGTGCGGCTTGCTGTTCGTAGGATAGGTAATCGCGCACTTCACAACACC
>CAMGET010000373.1 GCA_946055175.1 uncultured Roseburia sp. | reverse complement strand
ACTTAGGAAAAGAAGTAAAATTCGAAACATATGCAAGTCTTAGAATACGTGGAACAATCCTGGATCAGATCAGAAAAATGGATTGGATTCCGCGAACTGTACGACAGAAGCAAAAACGCATTGATGAGGCAATTAAGCAGATTGAAATGCGAACTGGTAAAAATGCATCGGATGAAGAACTGGCTTTGGAACTTGGAATTACAGATGAGGAATTATTAAATTGGCAGTCACAGCTTAAAGTGACAAATGTCGTATCATTGAACGAATACCTCGAGCAGGGAAGTGAGCCTGTAATGGATGCTCATAAAAACTCACATTTCCAGCAACCTGAGGAAAAAGTACAGGAAGATGAATTAAAAAAGATGCTAAATGAAGCAATGGACACATTGACAGAAAAAGAAAGTAAGGTTATTCTTTTATATTATTATGAAGAACTCACATTAAAAGAAATAAGTAATATTTTAGAGGTTTCAGAGTCACGAGTGTCTCAGCTTCATACAAAAGCATTGTTAAAGATGCGTAAAAAACTGGGGAGTTATATGGATATTCTGGTTAGTGATATCTAGAAAGAGCAGGAAAGTCTATGTCAGTTAGTCCACTTACTTTAAATGGGATGCTTCAGAGAACAAATGATTTTAGTACGATGAAGCAGAATGAGGATAACAAGCCGGCAACAGAACAGCAAATGCTTGCGAGCCATCAGGTGAAACAGGAACAGGAACAGGCTCATAAGGTCAGCATGCTGAAACAAAAAGAAAATGAAGGGTATCGTTATGATGCCAAAGAAAAAGGAAATGGTTCTTACGAAGGGAAGCAGAAGAAAAAACAGAATCGGAAAGAATCAGAGAACGCAAATGAAAAGGTTATTTTAAAGGGACAGGGTGGTAGTCACTTTGATATAAAAATATAGGGATAAAGGTGTTAGAATGACAGGAATAGAAATTTCACTTCTGATAATTGGGTGTATTTTTATGTTGGGGAGTTTTTTTGTGTCAGAAAAACTTTCAACTGCTGAGATAGACCGTATTGCAGAGCTGAGTGATGCGGAACTAAAAAGAATCATTGAAAAAGGAATGGAAAAAGCGGGAAGTCAGATAGATTTAACCGTTGATGATAAAGTCGAAGAGGCATCTGAAAAAGTTGAAATTGCCATGGAAAAAGAATCTAATCTAAAAATTATGGCAATAAAAGAGTATTCAGATACAATATTTGAAGATATGAAGAAAACGCATGAGGAAATCATGTTTTTATATAGTATGTTGAATGATAAGCATACGGAATTAACCTCTTTAACCGGGAATTTGCAACGTTTAGCGGCAGATATTCGTAGTTTACAGGAAGGTATCCAGAACAGTAATAATGCACAGAAAGTGAAGAAAACGGAGCAGGATAAGCCAACTGTGACAGAAAAAGGGATAGCTGAAGATACTTCTCAAAACGCAGAAAATAAAGTTACGGAAAGCGATGCTTTTGAGTTAGAAGAGATAAGTACATTAGAAAATCATAACGAGAGAATTCTTGAATTATATAGGGAAGGCCTCAGTAAGATTGAGATTGCAAAACAATTAAATCTTGGAGTGGGCGAAGTAAGTCTGGTAATCGGATTATATAAAGGGGAAGAATAAGTGAAACTGAAATATTATTTACGTGGTTTGGGAATCGGAATGATTCTGACAACATTTATTTTGATGATTTCCTTTTCCGGTAAGAAAATGTCAGATGAAGAAGTAATAAAAAGAGCGGAAGAGCTTGGAATGGTAATGAAGGAAGAAGAACCATTATTTTCTTCAGAAAGCCAAATGGTGGAACAAACAGAAAGTCAGATAGCAGAACAGGAAGAAAGCACAGAATTAATACAACAGACAGAACATACAGAACAGACGGAAAGTACCGAACAGAAGACAGATGAGACACAAACAGAATTTTATCATCTTATCATTCCGACAGGTACTGTTCCAAGAATTATTTGTAAGGAACTGGAGGAAAATGGTGTTATAGATAATGCTGCTGAATTTAGACAATATTTAGTTGAAGTAGGATATGCTACTTCTATTGTAGCCGGAGAATATGATGTTCCATATCAAGCTTCTTACGAAGAAATTTATCAGATCTTAAAAGCAGGTCCAAATTAGAACCTGCTTTTTTTAAGAAAATACTTGCATATATCATGTACACATGGTATAATCGTCAAGGCTCAATTATTAAACACATATACTGACTGAAGGACCGGTGCCGTTTTGGTCGTCCGATGGGTGAGGTATATGGAAGAAATCAAAACCATGGAGGTAAAAAAATGAGTGTTATTTCAATGAAACAGTTATTAGAAGCAGGTGTTCACTTTGGACATCAGACAAGAAGATGGAACCCTAAAATGGCTCCATACATCTACACAGAAAGAAATGGTATTTATATCATTGACTTACAGAAGTCTGTAGGTAAGGTAGATGAAGCTTACAAAGCAATGTCAGATATTGCTGCAGAAGGCGGCACAATCCTTTTCGTAGGTACAAAGAAACAGGCTCAGGATGCTATCAAATCTGAGGCAGAGCGTCGCGGTATGTACTATGTAAACGAGAGATGGTTAGGTGGGATGCTGACCAACTTCAAGACG
>CAMGET010000372.1 GCA_946055175.1 uncultured Roseburia sp. | reverse complement strand
ACATCTTCCCTTGTCATAATTCGGCTTATCTCACCCTGAAAGCTGTCAATAAAACGTACGTCCTCAATTCCGGTTACTTCTTTTGCCTCTTCTACACTCACCTTTTTTCCGGTCCAACGTACAACCGTTTCGTCTGCTTCTTCAATATAAAGAAATGTTTTTGGTTCTTCTACTGCTTTATCCATTACCAAAACCATATTGTCTCTACGAAGTCCTGTTAAATAGAAAAAATTTCTGTTTGCTTCAAAAGGTGCATACTCATCTGCACTCACATGACTTTCGATTCCGGAAAATAAAATCAGAACCGAATTGGCCTCCATTTTGTTGAATACTTCTTCTCTTCTCGCTTTAAAATCCATTGTATTTTACCTCTAATTTCTTATTTCCGCTGTTCTCTGCGTCTGATATCTTCTTTTAATAATCGATAAAATGCTGCCGCAATCGGTACACCAATTAACATACCAAGAATTCCCAAAAGACTGCCGCCTATCGTTACTGCCGCCAGTACCCAGACTGCCGGAAGTCTTAAGGAACCTCCTACAACTCTTGGATAAATCAGATTTCCCTCCAACTGCTGTAATATAACAAGGAATACGACAAATAATACCGCCTTTAACGGTGAAACTGTTAATATCATAATAAAGCCAACAATCCCTCCGATGTAAGCACCTGCAACCGGGATCAGAGCTGTAAAGCCAATCAACGCTCCTATCATGCCCGCATAAGGGAACCCGAAAATCAGCATTCCGACCATACATAACACTCCAAGAATAATTGCTTCTGTAAACTGTCCTACGATATAGCGATGAAAGCTGTCATTTACCACATCTGTAATATATCGAATTCTTTTTACCTGTTTTTCAGGCAAATACGTATTCATGATGCGTCTGCATTGTCCACACAATTGCTCCTTGCCTAGCAAAAAATAAATAGCAAAAATGAGTGCAATAAAACCGGTCACCATACTCGACACTGCGGAAGAAACCACAGAAAACACAGTACTAACCGTACTTCCCAATCCATTTGACAGCACCTTCACCAAATCATTCATCAAGCTCTTCCAGTCAATATTATCAAGCTGCTTATAAATATCTTCCGGTGCAATTTCCTGGAATACTTTATTACTTAACAATGCTTCCATTGCCGGTGGAATATCTGATATTAATAACTGAATACAGGAAACCAGCTCCGGTACTACCAGCCAGATAATTAACGCAATAATCAAAATAAAACTTAATATAGCAAGTGTCATACACACCGGCGTTTTTATCTTGAGTACAAATGAATATTTGCACTTTTTTAAATAGTATTTTTCATAAAAAGTCATCAGAATATTGATAATATAGGCAATCGCAAATCCGATGATAATTGGTGTCGCAGCACCAAGCAACAGGCTGAGCACAGAGGTAAATCCCTCCCAATAATGAATTACCAGAAATAACGCAAAAACAGTAATGCCTGCTTTTATACAATGTTTCCATTCTAATTGCATTTCTTTTGTCCTTTCTACTTTGAAACCTTTTCCTTCATTTTAGCCTTATCCCAACAAAAAAACAACCTGCAATTTTATGCAGGCTGTTACTTTTGCTATATTTCATTTTTAAATATGATATTTCTATATGGTAAAAACGCATTTAATAAAATCATTCCAAGCACATAGCAGGAGATGACCTCTCCGACTCCTACTGTTAACATGAAAAATGGAATGCTTCCCTCTACTCCGTACACATATGCTAAGACAAATGGTACAATCAGTGTATTGGAAACAATTGGTGGAATCGGAACCAGCCATTTATTTTTACGTAGCAGATAACTTCCAATTGCTCCAATCAGGGTTGCTAAACTTCCAAAAAGTACATCCATCGGCAGACATCCGGTCAACAGATTGCTTAAAAAACAACCGATAGTTAATCCGGGTATCGCTGCCGGCGTAAAATATGGCAATACGGTAAGCGCTTCTGAAATACGCACCTGAATAGCACCTGACGCCAGGTTGAATGCTCTGATAAAGTAAGTCAGCACAACATAAATGGCTGCAATTAATGCAGCCTGCACTACAAATAACACTTTTTTGTTTCTCATAAAAATCTCTCCTTTAGTTTTGTTTTCAGTGAGGAAGGTCTCGAACTCACCATATGTATCTAATCTGCTTTTTCGGTATCAATGATTCCGCGGAGTGCAGCATCCTTCTCATTTAATATCATAGCAATCTGGTCTTTATTTACTTCATCCACTTTACCCTGACCATACATTCCGGAAAAAGAACCGGTAGTTTCATTATAATTATCATCCAGCCATTTCTGCGCATCAAGTTCTGCTTCTTTGTAAGCCTTATTTATTTCAGCCTGTTTTTCTGCTTCATCAGCAGCTTTCTCCCGCTCTAAACGTTCAAAAATCTCCTGTGCTTCACGCAGCTTTGCCTCTTCTTCTTCCTTTTGCTTTAACGCTTCCTGATCAACATAATTCACATTCCAGCGTTTAATCACACTCTTCTTTATCTCTGCTTTTTTATTTCTTTCATCAATCAAATCTCTCTCGAAATAAACCATGCCTGATACCATGTCCTTTTTTTGATTTGCAATAACATCATACCATTTTTTGCCAAGAAAAAAAAGC
>CAMGET010000371.1 GCA_946055175.1 uncultured Roseburia sp. | reverse complement strand
AAGTGGAAACCTACGAGCATCTGGAAGAATTATTTGAAGAAGCTTTGGCATATAATAGTTAAAAAACATAACCGGGAGAAAAAATGTCTTATGCGAATCCTTTCCTGGCGGATTTCTCGCCCATCTTTCATGCGATACTGAAGGAAAAAAACAT
Organism: uncultured Roseburia sp.; assembly: GCA_946055175.1. Lineage (GTDB taxonomy): Bacteria > Bacillota > Clostridia > Lachnospirales > Lachnospiraceae > Roseburia. The sequence goes on along the minus strand of CAMGET010000371.1, from coordinate 2,463 downwards.
GGATCTTGGGAAAATGGAATTAATCATTATTGATGAAGAACCGGACGGGCACCATGTATTTGAACCTGCAGACGTAAAAGATGTGTTGGAGCAATTACGGGATGATATCAATGCGTTGACTATTTATACGGATCGCGAGATATATTTTAAAGAGTTTGTGGAAATGGCTTACGAAGAGAATGGATTGTTGGCGTTGGTTTTTTCGAAAAAAGAACTTTGCAGGCGGGAAATCATGTGTACGAAGAGCACTTCGGCACTTGTTTTGGACTTCGAATGGGAAGGAACTTACTTCCATATGTGGAACAATCGAAAGTATGCTTACATTCCAATCCACAAAAAACCTTGGAAAATGGGGAAAAACCTTGACATACTGGTACCCTTCGGTTATAATACTGTGATTGTCAAGAGAATGCAAATGACAAAAAAAGTATTCGTAAGAGACAGGTTTGAAGCGGGGTTTTATAGAGACGAATCATTTTTTTAGAAGAAGGGGAATGCGATGAACAAGAAAAATATTTTGACTTATGAAGGACTGAAAAAGTTAGAGGACGAATTACAGGATTTGAAAGTCGTTAAGAGAAAAGAGGTTGCGGACAAGATAAAGGAAGCAAGAGAACAGGGCGACCTTTCTGAAAATGCAGAGTACGACGCAGCTAAGGATGAACAGCGTGATATCGAAGCACGTATCGAAGAGCTGGAAAAGATTTTAAAGAATGCGGAAGTTGTAGTGGAAGAAGAGGTTGATTTAGAGAAAATCAGTATTGGTTGCCAGGTCCGCATCTTAGACTTAGAGTTTGATGAAGAATTAGAGTATAAGATTGTCGGCAGCACCGAAGCAAACAGCTTAAAGGGCAAAATTTCTAACGAATCACCGGTTGGTAAGGCACTGCTTGGTAAAAAAGTAGGCGATACCGTAGTGGTTGAGACACAGGCTGGCGAGATTTCTTATAAGGTTCTTGCGATTTACAGAGCAAACTGATTACAGTGATAAATGCGCCGATGAGGCGGCAGAATGAAGGAGGAAAACATGGCAGAGCAGAATAACAACGGCGGACAGCAGCAGGATTTAAATCAGTTAATCCAGGTTCGTTACGACAAATTGCATGAATTGCAGGCAAATGGAAAGGACCCGTTTGCGATTACAAAATATGATGTAACACATCACAGCATGGACATTAAAGACAATTTTGATGCCTTAGAGGGTCAGGAAGCATCACTTGCAGGTCGTATGATGTTAAAACGTGTCATGGGAAAAGCTTCTTTTTGCAACATTCAGGATGTGAAAGGTAACATTCAGGTATACGTTGCACGGGATGAAATCGGCGAAGAAAGTTATAAGGATTTCAAAAAATATGATGTCGGCGATATTTTAGGCGTTAAGGGTAAAGTATTTAAGACACAAAAGGGCGAAATCTCCATCCATGCAGAGGAAGTCATTCTTCTTTCTAAGAGCTTACAGATTTTACCGGAAAAATTCCACGGTTTAACAGATACCGATACCAGATATCGTCAGAGATACGTAGATTTAATTATGAACGAAGAGGTAAAGGATACCTTTATCAAGCGTTCCAAAGTATTAAAGAGCATCCGTAATTATTTGGACGGACAGGGCTTCATGGAAGTGGAAACTCCAATGCTTGTTTCCAATGCCGGCGGAGCTGCAGCAAGACCATTTGAAACACATTTCAATGCGTTAAATGAAGACTTAAAGCTTCGTATTTCGCTTGAATTATACTTAAAGAGACTGATCGTCGGCGGTATGGAGCGTGTATACGAAATCGGCCGTGTATTCCGTAACGAAGGTTTAGACACCAGACACAACCCGGAATTCACATTGATGGAATTATACCAGGCATACACTGATTACCACGGCATGATGGATTTGACTGAGAACTTATACCGCTACGTGGCACAGGAAGTAAACGGTTCTTTGATCCTTACCTACGGTGAGCACACCATGGACCTTTCCAAACCATTTGAACGTATTACTATGGTAGACGCTGTTAAAAAGTATGCCAACGTAGACTGGAACGAAGTACATGACTTAGAGACAGCCCGTGCCCTTGCAAAAGAGCATCACATTGAATTTGAAGAGCATCACAAGAAGGGTGACATTTTAAATCTCTTCTTTGAAACCTATGTTGAGGAGCACTTAATCCAGCCAACCTTTGTAATGGATCATCCGATTGAGATTTCACCATTAACCAAGAAGAAACCGGAGAATCCGGAATATGTAGAACGTTTTGAGTTCTTCATGAACGGCTGGGAAATGGCAAATGCTTACTCTGAGCTTAACGATCCGGAAGATCAGAGAAGACGTTTCGAGGCGCAGGAAGAGTTATTTGCAGCAGGTGATGATGAAGCTAACCACACCGATGAAGACTTCTTAAATGCACTTGCAATTGGTATGCCGCCAACAGGTGGTATCGGATATGGTATCGACCGTATGACCATGCTGATGAC
>CAMGET010000370.1 GCA_946055175.1 uncultured Roseburia sp. | reverse complement strand
GTAGCCGTTAATGAACATCTCTTCCATTTCTTCTATGGTAAGCTGGTCTAACAGTGCTTCCCACTGTGGGTCATTGTAATCAGCACCCAATTGATATCCCAGTTCTGTTGTGATTCCCTTTTCTTCAATCTTTAAGCCGTTTTTTGCTCCTGTAGCAATTTTTCCTGCTGCGGCATCAATATAGCTTTCTACCTGCTCCTCATCAAACAGATTTAATTTTGCAACATTATCTGTCATTGCGCGTGTTTGTGTATGTACCGGATAAGTACCCGCAAAATCACTTCTGCTCAAATAGACGATATTCTGATCCGAGTCACTTCCGTCAAGACTTACACCGTCAGTGGCATCGCTTCCGGTAAATTTGTTGCTTACCTGCGCACCGGTAACACTGTCGGTTTCGTAGCAAACATCCTCTGCAAGCTTAAGCGAAATAACTGCATTTTCATCATCAATGACAGTATGCGCATCGCTTCTTATGGTAATCACGTACTCTCCGGCTTCTAATTCGTAGCCGGCAAATCCGTTATTGTTGGCATCATAACAATCGTAGCTTGCCATTTCTTCTACCGGGAACTCTAAGGTAAGTTCCTGGCTTTCCCCCGGTTTCAGTTCTTCTGTTTTGGCAAATTGTGCCAGTTCCACTGCACTCTTTTCGATTCCGCCCTTTGTATACGGAGCCGTATAATAAAGCTGAACCACTTCTTTCCCTGCCACGTCACCTGTATTGGTCACTTTTACCGTGACTTGTATCGTACCATCTTTTTTAAGCTCTGTTCCTGCTTTTGGAGCATCTGTCACTTCGCAGGAGAAGCTTGTATAGGACAAGCCATAACCAAACGGGTACTGCACAACTGCACGATAGCCTTCTTTGTGCTCATTGCTGACTCCATCCCAGAAGCCTTCTGCATCTGCGGTCTCATACCATTTGTATCCAATGTAGATGTTCTCCGCATAATCGGTATAGCTTACCTGCTCGTATGCATAAGCCTCTCCGAGATTTCCGTTCGTCGTTCCATCTGCCGGATATAAGCCTTCTGCATTGGCATAGGCACCGGTTCCTTCTAAGCCGGCATTTACATAGCTTGGTGCTGTTGTAAAATCATATGCCCAGGTGTCAGCCGTTCTGCCGGAAGGCTGCAGATCGCCCCATAAAATTTCCGGAAGTGCATTTGCTGCATTCTGTCCGGTCAAGCCTGCAAGCACGCATGCATCAATTCCTTCTGTGGTTTCAATCTGACCGAGTGTCATCACATTTGTTGTATTGATAAGCACAACAACATGTTCGTAGTTTTCTCCCACATAGGCAAGCAGCGCTTCTTCCTCTGTGGTAAGATCTAACATCGTTCTGGTTTCATCCACCACGATGTCTCCGCCTTTTTCAGTCCGCTTATACTGCTGCTTTGTCGGATCATTACTTTCTCCCGCAAATCTTCCAAGCACCACAATGGCTGTGTCCGAATAGTTCTTCGCATTTTCTAACATAGCATCTGTGTAATAGGTTTTGTTGTCAATTGCGGGCTCATATATTCTGGCTGACTGCTTGGGCCAGCTGTTTAATGTCGACGTGTACTCTCTTCCATCCTGAAAGTCCTTGTACATATCGGTAAGTTCCGTGTTGTATTCGATTCCGTAATTTTCTAATGCTGTCAGGAAATCCACATCCAGACTGCTTACTCCACCGGAACCGGAACCACCGCCAAGCCAGGCTGTAGACGCCCAGCCAAATACATTCACCTTTTTCGTATCTTTTGACAGCGGTAAGGTCTGGTCATGGTTTTGTAATAACACCGTTCCTTCCGCCTGTACTTCTTTTGCAAGCTGCTCTGCTGTTTCTTTGGTTGCCTCTTTCACCTCATCCGAAATCTGCGGTTTTGCGCCGCCAGCAAAGCCCTCTATCATGGTTCCCATGGAAGACATCACCATGTTTAGCGCTATTGCGATCACTAAAAAAATGCTGGCAAAAAACATTCCAAATCCATGGCGGATTGGGTGTGGTTTTTTTATTTTCTTTTCTGATTTCATTTCTTTGCTTCTCCCTCTGGGAAGATAATCTTAAATACAAAGAAGAAGATTACCATGGAAATACCACCCATCATAACGGTTGTTCCAATGTTGTATAACCAGTTTGGAAGTAATACACTTGCTACTGCAACCCATACACAGTTGATAGAGTTTACAATAAAGGTAATGACTACCCATGCAATGAAGTACCACATTGCCTGATACCACGGATTTCCTTTGCTACGGAAAGTAATATTTCTCTGAAGCGGGAAATTAATTACCTGTGCAAGGAAAGAACCTACCAGCATGGCAATTAAGTAGCCTAATCCACCGCCAATCATCACGTTTCCTGCAGCATCATACAGCACATCATAGCCAAGTGCGTTCCAAGTAAAGTGAATTCCAAATAGGCTCACTGGAATCGCCGGAAAGCTCCACTCGGTTCCTGCAAGTTCTAAGCCAAGCAGGTTTGGAAGGAATGCATAGATAATATACTGAACCACCGTCACCAGATTACTAAAGATGATAAAAAGTCCACCTTCTCTCACCCATTTTGCTGCCTTTGGATGTTTTTCTGTAAAATTATTCCATATATTCTTCATGCTAGTTTTCCTCCACTGCT
>CAMGET010000369.1 GCA_946055175.1 uncultured Roseburia sp. | reverse complement strand
AATTGTTCAATAGAAGTAATAAAAAAAGTGCCTTTCGACACATATTTTTATAAAATATTTAGATACTAAAAATAAAAATTAAAAAGAGAGGAAAGAATATGATATTAACAGAGAAAGAAACAACAGCAATTAAAGATTTACAGACGCAGGAACAGACATGTATTGAAAAATATAAACGCTATAGTGAACAGGCAAAAGATCCTGTATTAAAGGATTTATTTAAAACGCTAAGTAAAAAAGAAAATAATCATTTAAGCTCATTAAAACAGGTATTGTTGGGAAGTGTACCGCAGTTTGACTGTAATGATACCGATGGCAGGGACTATGAGCCTGAGACAACTTATGGGAAAATGGCAGAAAATGAAGAAAAGCAGTCAGATTGTTTTTTGGCGACAGATTGTATAGGAACAGAAAAACTGGTATCTATGGAATATAACAGTAATGTATTTAAGTTCTCAGATGCAAGTTTAAGAAAATTATTGGCAGACATACAAATTGAAGAACAAAATCACGCAGAGATGTTGTACAAATATAAAACGGTAAACGGAATGGTATAATCATAATAGAAGCAAGTACTCAATTTTCCTCGCTACTTGCATAAAAAAGGGAGTTGTCCTAGTTTGGATAACTCCCATTCATATATTTATGGTGTAAAAACAGTAATAGTATCGCTAGATACAGACAAACGAAACATGACTTTTGTTGTAAAATCCTTGAAATAAATATAGTTTCCTGCTGCGTTAATCTCTGTATAATTGCCATTAGAAAGAACCTTGTAATCGCTGCCATCTGTGCGAACGGAACAAAGAGCTGAATTTTCTCCGTTACGCTGGAAATAAATAACACCACGATATACGTTAAAACAATCTACTCTGTCTGTGCAAAGTATTGTTTTTCTGCCGGTAGTTAAATCTACTTTTGCAAGCTGATAGTTATTGATACAATCCATGAAGTAAACAGTGTCGCCATCCACGACCGGCATCCAGCAATTCCCTTCATAAAGAAGGGCCTGAGTTTTGGAAGCAGTGTCATACTTGTAAATGTTGTGGTCATTTTCCAAACCATTATAAAAAATATACTGACCATCTGTGGAGCAGGTGAAAAACGGAAGTACTGAAATCTGCTCTTTTTCTTCACCATCAATTTTTATGCGATATAAAGTCGTGGCTTCTTTTGTATCATAGTGTAAATAGTAAATATAGTTACCAACAAGGGAAGCATAAAGCGCCGGAGCTTCATCTAAAATAGTAACATCGCCTTTCCCGTCTTTACGGATTCGACATAAACTATGTGTATTTACATTTAGGAATGAGAAACTTGATTCGGCACCGCCTCCGGTTCTGATATAATAGAGATAGTTGTCATCCACATTAATATAAGCAGCGGTATCATTATTCATTTTTTTGATTTCGGAGCCATCTTTCTTCATACGATATAAACGATTATCATCAGAAGCGTTCGAAAAATAGATGTATTCTTCATCTTCACAAAAGAGACCACTGTTGTATAAGTTACCGGCAGTGTTACCATTCACATACGTATCATTATAATGCTGTCTTGTCAGATAGTGATAATAGAGGGAATATCCTGCAATCAGAAGGAGCAATGCTCCTAAAACTACATATTTTACTATTTTTTTCATAAGTAATTACACCTTCCTTCTGGTTTTAGTATAGCATTGTTTTACAGTTTCTGGCAAGTCTGCTATTGATATTAGCACGTTAATACGATATAGTAAAAGAATGTAAAAAGCATGTAAAATACAAGCGAAAGGTTTGAACATGCTATAAAAGCGTGATAAAATAAAAAAAGATTTTGAAAGGTATGAAACAGATGAGAGATTTATTGGAACTGAGAGATGAGATTGATAGAATAGATTCGGAAATTGTAGCATTATATGAGAAAAGAATGCAGATTTCACAGGAAGTAGCAGAGTTTAAAATCTCTACAGGAAAACCGGTATTTGATAAAGAACGAGAGCAGAGCAAACTGGATACTTTAGTTCAAAAGGTGGACAAAGATTTTTTGAAAAAAGGTATTGCGGAATTATTTGAACAGATTATGTCAATGAGCCGTAAAAGACAGTATCAGCTTCTGACCGAACATGGTCTTGCAGAAAAAACAGATTTTGTAGAAGTAGAGAAATTGGATTATAAAAACGCGCGTATTGTTTTTCAGGGAACAGAAGGCGCCTATTCTCAGCTGGCACTAAAAGAATATTTTGGGAATCATACAGACAGCTGGCATGTGGATACCTGGCGGGATGCAATGGAAGCTATCAAAAATGGAGAAGCGGATTATGCAGTACTTCCAATTGAAAATTCTTCCGCAGGTATTGTATCAGAAAACTATGATTTAATGGTAGAGTATGATAATTGTATTGTTGGAGAACAGATTATCCGTATTGATCATGCGCTTTTGGCATTAAAGGATGCAAAAATGGAGGATATTACGGATATTTACTCTCATCCGCAGGCTCTGATGCAGTGTAGCAGGTACTTAGATGCACATAGAGAGTGGGAGAAACACAGTTGTAAAAATACAGCCATGGCTTCGCAAAAGGTAAAAGAAGACGGGAAAATACATAAAGCAGCCATAGCGAGTAAATTAAATGCTAAGATATACGGTC
>CAMGET010000368.1 GCA_946055175.1 uncultured Roseburia sp. | reverse complement strand
AGAAGGTCGAGCCTTCGGATGACTTCCGATGCAAGATAATTTATGCCACGCCCGGCTTTATCGAGTTGTGCACGCCGCAAAGCAATTATGGTATGAAAGGGTCGCTGGCTCTGTTCATCAATCCCGTGATGCACCTTACGCCGGAGCAGCAAATCGTCTGCCGCCGGGATTTCGATTTGTTGGAACTGCGCATCCGGAATAAGGAACACCGTTTTTATCAGGAAACGCTCATCAACGCCATGCAGGCAGCTATCCTTGATTTTTTCGACTTTCACGCCACCCTCTACGGTCAGAGCGATATTTCGACGCAGAACGCCTCCATCATGAACCGTTTTCTGAAAATGCTGGAAGAGGGAACCTATCGTGAACACCGGGAGGTTTCCTATTATGCCGATTGTTTGTGCATCACGTCTAAATATCTGTCGGAGGTGTCGAAAAAGGTCAGCGGATATGCCGCCAACTATTGGATTAACCGTTACACGATTCTCGATATTTCGCGGCTGTTGCGGGACAAGTCGCTGACGTTCGTCCAGATTTCCGATATGTTCGGTTTCTCGTCACCCGCCTATTTCAGCCGTTACGTGCAACAGAATCTCGGGCTTAATCCGACGGATTACCGGAAATAGCATCTTTTTCGGGAAAACGGCTTTTTACATCGGGGAAAAGAAAACTACCGTAAAAATCGCATTATGTCCCGCAATTTCTGTAAGACTGCTCTTGGAAATATTATCTACCTTTGCGACATATAATAGATTACAATAACTTTTAAGAATCAGAGATATGAATGAGAATAATAAAATCACCCGCCGGGATGCTTTGAAGCGCATGGGAGCTGCCGTAATTAGCGGAGCGGTCGCTTCTTCGGGCTTGCTCTCACTGGCATCCTGCGAGGGAAAAAAGAACAAACGCATTATCTTTTATTTCACTGGAACGGGCAACAGTCTCTATATCGCCCGCCAACTGGCCGAAGAGCATACGGAACTGTTGAGCATTCCGCAGATGGTGAAACGTGGAAAGTATGACTTCGAGGCAGACGAAATCGGCATCGTCTATCCCATCTATGGGCACATGCCACCCTATATGGTACGGCAGTTCATCCAAAAAGCGAAGCTGAAAGCCGGATACAAGTTTGCCGTACTTACATACGGTGCGAGAAAATGCGATGCGGTGGAGATTTGGGACGGCATATCCCGAAAAGCGGGAAATGCGTTCGATTACATCAACACCATCATCATGGTGGATAACTGGCTGCCCAATTTCGATATGAACGAGCAAATCAAGATGGACAAGCATATCCCGGAGAATTTGCAGAAAATAACGGCTGACATCAAGGTGCATCGGCGTTGGTACGAACCGGTGACGGAAGAGGAGCGCCAGATGCACCGGGGATTCATGCAGTGGACGAAACTCGACCCGGAGGTGGGCTTTTTGATGAAAAGCGAGAAGTATTTTACCGTGACCAACGCCTGTATCGACTGCGGAATCTGTACTTACGTATGTCCACGCGGCAACTACGAACTGACATCGAGAGGCGTGAAGATGTCCGGCGACTGCGAGTTCTGTTTCGCCTGCATACAGAACTGCCCGCAGAAAGCGATACAGTTCCGCAAGTCGGAAGACGGCTCTTTCCCCGATGGAACGGAGGTGAACCCGAATGCCCGTTACCGCAACGAGCACATCTCGCTGATGGATCTGAAGCTGGCAAACAACCAAAAGTTGTAGTCCCATTTGATAAAGCGAAAGCTAATGTTTAGAAAAATAAGATTGGCACTTGCCATACTGTTCTTTATGGCAGTCACGGCTTTGTTCCTTGATTTTACGGGAACGATTCATGAGTGGCTGGGCTGGATGGCAAAGGTGCAGTTCCTGCCCGCATTGCTTGCAGTAAATGCAGGCGTTGTCGCTCTGCTGGTGCTATTGACGCTGCTTGTAGGCCGTATCTATTGTTCGGTCATCTGTCTGTTGGGAGTATTTCAGGATATCGTTTCGTGGATAAGCGGACGGCGCAAAAAGAAAAAGTACCGTTTTTCTTATTCACCGGAAATCAAGTGGTTGCGTTACGGAGTATTAGGGCTGTTCGTCATTGCACTGCTCACCAGTGTCGGTTCGTTCGTGGCATTGTTGGCTCCTTACAGTTCCTACGGGCGTATCGCCACTAATTTATTCGCTCCTATGTACCGTTGGGGAAACAACCTGCTTGCCTACTTTGCCGAGCGTGCAGACAGCTATGCCTTTTATGAAACGGAGGTCTGGCTGAAAAGTCTGCCGACATTTCTTATAGCCGTCTTTACGTTTATCGTGCTGATTGTCTTGGCATGGAGAAACGGACGGACTTACTGCAACACGGTTTGTCCGGTAGGAACTATATTGGGATTTTTCTCCCGTTTCTCACTGTTTCGTCCGGTAATCAATAAAGAGAAATGCAAAAATTGCAGCTTGTGTTCACGCGGATGCAAGGCTGCCTGCATCGACTACAAGCATCATCACATCGATTACAGCCGTTGCGTAGCGTGCATGGACTGTATAGACACCTGCAAGCACGATGCACTTCGGTTGGAATATCGCTGGAAGAATACGAATAAGACGTCAACCTACAAATCGGCACAGACAGTAACCTCTGGCCATATAG
>CAMGET010000367.1 GCA_946055175.1 uncultured Roseburia sp. | reverse complement strand
CCGCCAGAATGCTCTTGTTGGCCAGCAGACGTTTCACGCTCTCATCATAGCGGGGGTCAGTGCCAACCGTTTCAATGGTCTGTGCCGCCAGCGTTTCCTGTTCCATGGGGTATCGCCTCCTTTCTTGTTTATAGTATACACCATTCCTGCGTCAAATTCAAGATTGGTGGAATTCTGTTTCACGCCCATCGCCTCCCGAAAGCATATTGGTCAAGTACGGATCAGCTCCGTATCTGCCTTCCATATATTGCTTATCAAATGCGGCTGTGCTATTTACCCGATACAAATTTGTACGCGAATTTTTTGAAATAAAGCATAAAAACAGCAAAAATGAAGCTGCCGCCTCACGAATTTTTATTCATTAAAGCGGCAGCCCCGTGGTTGAAGCAACTACCTTGTATCAGAATGAAGATATTAGGTTAGCCAAATACTGAGGGCGTATCATCAGAAATGGTGGTACGCCTTTTTGTAATTTATGGAAAGTATTGACTCTTTTTATATAAGTTTATATTGGTATTATCCTTTTTGAGTTTTCCAAGGCCCATTACGATAAAAGATAATCGAAAGTACTGCAGCAACACACCATCCAATTGGCCATGCACACCAGATTCCGGTTGCACCGAGTACTGTCCTTGAAAAACAGAAAGCAAGCAATACACGCAGAATCAAATCTGTAAAAGTGGCTATCATAAATTTTTTCATCATGCCGGATCCCCTCAAAATTCCATCTGCTACTAACTTTGCAGAAACCACAAAATAGAAGGGTGACAGGATTTTCAAGTAGGTAATACCTGTATGCATGGCAAGTTCAGTTGGATTGTCCATAAATAGTTTTAATACGATATTCCCGCCAAAAAAGTAAAGCAAGAACAGTGGGAGGCTAAGCATCCATACTAATTTGACACCAACGCCAAAGCCCTGTTTTATTCGTTCAAGCTTCATGGCACCAAGATTTTGAGCCGTATAGTTAGATATTCCGTTTCCAAGTGTGGTAAAGGAAGTAATCACCAGATTATTTAGTTTTACGGCAGCGGAATATCCGGCCATGACAGGTGCTCCGAAACCGTTAATAATACTCTGGATCATGATGTTACCTATGGAAATAAAGCTTTGCTGCAAAGTACTTGGAATGGCAATCACTACAATCTGTTTTAAAAGCTGTAAATCAAATAGAGGAGCCTTTTCTTTTCCTTCGATTTTGGCAAGTCTCTTGAATACTACAATCATTGCCAGAATGCAGCTGATTCCCTGACAGAGAAATGTTGCCAACGCTACGCCAGCTACCCCCATGTGGAATGCCTTTACAAACCAGATATCTACTGCGATATTGGACATAGAAGATATCGCCAGAAAGTAAAATGGTGTTTTGGAATCTCCGAGTGCAGAGAAGATACCGGTAGCAATATTATAGAAAAAGACAAATGGTAATCCCCATGCGTAAATATCCAGATACAGTTTTGAATCCGCAAATACTTCTTCCGGGGTTCGAATCAACCGAAGCAGCATGCCGGAACCTGCTATTCCGATGAGCATTAACAGGACACAAACAAAACCACTGAAAATACAGGCAGTGTAAACGGCAGTTTTCATTTCTTTATAATTTCTGGCTCCAAACAGCTTGGAAACGACAACGGAACAGCCCATGTTGCATCCAAAGGCAAAGGCAATAAAAATCAAGGTGATTTCATAACTGTTTCCAACGGCAGCTAAAGCATTTTCTCCTATAAACTTTCCAGCTACCAGACTGTCAGCTATATTATAGAGCTGCTGAAAAATAATACTTCCAAACAAAGGCATACAGAATTTCCACAGTACGGTTTGTGGTTTTCCAACGGTCAGATCTTTATTCATTCCCAGACGCCTCCTTTTCTTTTAAACAGTCGATAATCAGACTGACACATCCGTCTATGCCGAAACGGCTACTGGATAGCATCATGTCATAGCTTTCCGGTTGTCCCCACTCAGTATTGGAATAGAAATCAAAGAATTGCTTTCGCATTCTGTTAATATGCTTGATTCTGTGACGGGCTCTTTTTTCGTCAATCTGGTTCCTTTCCATGACACGTTTTGTTTTATCTTCTTCGTCTGCATATATGAATACGGAAAGACGTTTTTCTCTTGGAAGGATAGATGAGGCACAGCGCCCAATTATGACACAGGAACCCTGTTTTACAATCTGTTCGATTACATTTTGCTCGGCATTGTATGCCTGCTGACTTTCAGAATAAAAGGTATTTCCAATACCTGCTATATCGGCATAAGGATTTCCACTCAAAAACTGGATACTGTTAATGGGAGACTCTTCTGTCCTTTCAATAAATTCCTCGCTTAGTCCAGACTCCAATGATGCTTTTTTGATCAGAAGCTTATCGTAACAAGGAATGCCAAGCACTCTTGATAGCTTTTCCCCAATCTCTCGTCCACCGCTCCCATACTGTCTGCCAATGCAAATGATATTCTGCATATATGCCACCTCTTTCTGTATAAATTAGATTGTTTTTTCTTATCGGCAGTATTATAATTCCATATAAGATATGTGTAAAATATTAATTATAATATTGAGATATATGAAATTGATATGTGAGGAGCTGCAATGAACATCAGCTATGACTATTACAGAGTCTTTTATTATGTTGCAAAA
>CAMGET010000366.1 GCA_946055175.1 uncultured Roseburia sp. | reverse complement strand
GAAGCTGCAAAAATTGACGGATGTTCTCCGATGGGAATCTTCATTCGTATCGTTCTTCCACTTTCAAAAGCTGCTTTAGCATCTATCGGTTTGATGTTCGCAGTTACTGTATGGAACGATTACTCAACTGTTAAGATTTATATTACCGATCCGGATCAGGTTAACTTCCAGTACAAGTTACGTAACATGATTATGGACGGTGATACACCGACAACGGCATATGCGGTATCGCAGACAACCCTGTTTAATGCAGGTATCGTTTGTGCAATTTTACCATTCATGATTGCATATCCGTTCTTACAGAAATACTTTGTAAAAGGTGTTAATATCGGAGCGGTAAAAGAATAAGATTTAGCTCTTCAGAGTCAATGGTTTAAAAGCCTGGTTCTGAAGAGTTATTTTTTTAATAAAAGGAGACTATGTATGGCAACAATATTTTGGGCAGGAGATTCCACAGTACAATACAATGACATTACAACTTTTCCACAGACGGGAATCGGACAGGTCCTGCATTTGTATTTGAAACCGGAGGTAAAGGTGGAAAACCATGCAAAAAATGGAAGAAGCACGAAGAGCTTTATTGATGAATCTCGTATGGTGCCGATTTATGATCGGATTACGGCAGGAGATTTTTTGTTTGTACAGTTTGGACATAATGATGAAAAAATCAAGGATCCGACACGTTACACTGCACCGGATGGCGAGTTTATGATGAATCTGGAAAAGTTTGTAAATGTAGCGAGAAATAAAGGGGCATATCCTGTTTTTATTACGCCTTTGGAACGACGCTGCTTTGTGGAGGAGCATAAGTTAGGAGAAGGAGAACACTTAGCCTATGTGAAAGCCATGAAACATGCGGCAAAGAACTTAAATGTGCCGTTAATTGATTTATACAGCAGAAGCCGCGAAGAAATGGAAAAAGCAGGTGCTGCAAAGACGACCGAATGGTATATGCATTTGCCAGCCGGTATTTATCCATACCACATGGAGGGACTTGAGGATAATACTCATTTGAAGTATTTGGGAGCAGTTGTCTATGCAGGATGCATTGCTAAAGGGTTAAAAGAACTTGGCGGAATCTACGCAGATTTATTAATTGATTTTGAACAGGAGAGAGGCAATGAAAACACTTTGGAAAGCTGATTTGGAAAACGGATGTTATAAAAATCCGGTTCTTTTTGCAGATTATTCCGACCCGGATGTGGTTCGTGTGGGGGATACGTATTATATGACGGCATCCAGTTTTAATTATATTCCGGGACTGCCGATTTTAATTTCCAAGGATTTAGTGAACTGGAAACTGGTAAACTATGCCTTGGAGAAGATTGATTATGAAAGTTATGAGACTCCTCAGCATGCGAAGGGTGTCTGGGCACCTGCTATTCGTTATCATGAGGGAGAATTTTATATATATTATGGAATGCCGGATGAAGGTATCTTTATGACGAAAACAAAAGATGCATTAGAAAAATGGGAAAAACCGGTATTGGTATTAGAAGGTAAAGGTCTAATTGATCCTTGCCCATTCTGGGATGAGAATGGAAAGGCATACTGTATCCATGGCTATGCAAAAAGCCGTATCGGCTTTAAAAGTTTTTTGGGAATTTTCCCAATGACTTACGATGGAACAAAGGCATCCGGAGAGGACCATATTTTATATAATGGTCTTGAAACACAGCCGACCATTGAAGGCCCAAAAGTCTATAAAAGAGAGGGTTATTATTATATCTTTGCACCGGCTGGTAGCGTTAAAACCGGCTGGCAGACAATCTTGCGTAGCAAAAGTATTTACGGGCCATTTGAAGAAATGGTAGTATTAAAGCAGGGAAATACAGTGGTTAACGGACCTCACCAGGGAGCTTTGGTAGATACGGTAAATGGTGATGAATGGTTCCTTCATTTTCAAGACAGAGGGCTTTATGGACGTATCGTTCATATGCAACCTGTACACTGGAAAGATGGATGGCCGGTGATGGGTGAGCCGATAGAGACTTATTGTGGAGAACCGGTTCTTACATATAAAAAGCCAAATACAGGTAAGCAGCAGGAAGCTTGTTCTTTAGAGGCAAGTGATGATTTTACGAAAGAAAAATTGGATTTGATGTGGCAATGGCTTGGAAATCCGAAGGAGAATTTCTACTCGCTGACAGCACATCCCGGACATTTACGTCTTTATTGTAAAAATCCATCCAAAGCAGTGAAACCAATTTTATGGGAAAATTCCAATGTGTTGACACAGAAGCTGGTCTGTCCTTCTTTTACAGCGGAAAGCTGCTTATTGTTGAATGGTTTGGGCGAAGAAGAACAAGCCGGCATGGTAATGATGGGCGGTGATTATGCTTACCTTGGTGTTCGTGTCATAGATGGTAAGAAAAAGCTTATTGTAAGTGAATCTGCGGATAAAAAAGACGGAGCTATCCGTGCAAACGGACAGTCTACGGATAAGGAAGAGAAGGTAGCCGTTTTAGAAGAGTTAAGTGAATCACAGGAAAAAGTGTGGCTGTTTTTTGTAATAGAAGAAGCGAGCCCAAAACCAGTCTTTGGTATGAAATATTCATTGGATGGCGAGAACTATCATGAGGTACCAATTCAATTTCAACCATCTGATCATACCTGGGTAGGTGCTAAAATCGGACTTTTTGCAAATGTCT
>CAMGET010000365.1 GCA_946055175.1 uncultured Roseburia sp. | reverse complement strand
GTTCTATATTCCTTAAGTTTTCTCCAATAATAAATAACGTACAATCTTCTTCCTTATGCTCTCTTACAAGGAATTTTTCTTTGTGCACCGGTGTATATCCAAGTACTACCTCTGCAACTTCTCCAAATGCTTTTGCCAGACGTGCGATATCCACTTCTTCTTTTCCAAAAATCTGGCAAATACGCAAGGTCGCTCCCTCTGTATCCACAATTGCATAGACATTTGTTTCCGGTAAATAGAAAACATGCTCTCCATAACCTGCACCGAGCCAAAACTGGAACAGATTCACATTTTCGCTCATATACATTGCATCATTTTGATTGACACTCTCCGGTTCTATTTTATATGCATGCATCACAGCATAAAGCCTTTTCGCCTGTTTTTCATCCTGCATATCCACTTTTTCAAGCTGATACGCCACAACATCTTTCAAGCTGCCAGCCGGCAGATAGTATTCATATTCCTTTGAAGGCTCGAATCCAAATTTCGGATAATACTGCAAAACACTGTCATTTCCGAACAGATAAATACCATCCACTTTCCCGGTATATTCCTCCAAAATACGCTCCATGATTTCTCTGTTTAACCCCTTACCCTGATAAGATTCATCGGTCATAACCGTTCCCAGCTGAATGTAGTTTTTCTTAACACCTGCTACATCAAACTGCATCAGGTTTACAGACACGTTAGAAATCACCTTGTCCCCGTCAAGCAGTACGTGAGGAATATAAAAATCTCCCCATTGTCCTGCTTCGTACCAGTTTACAAAGTCAAACCCAAACGTCTTTCTCGTCAATTCATTGAAGGATGCGCGTATGGCATCATTTTCTTTTACTTTTATATTATATATGTAGTTCTTTTTTTCATCTCCCTTCCCCTATTGTACTCCAAAGTAAAATACAGGGAAACATCTTCCCTGCATTTTATACAAACTTTTACAATTTTTTAAAGTACTTCTTCGTCTCCGATACGACCACTCCGCTTAATGCTGCCAGCGCAATCAGGTTCGGAAATGCCATCAAGCCATTGAAAATATCTGCTATGGTCCACACCGCAGATACGGTCATGTATGGTCCGATAAAAATAGCCAGTATATAGAGCCAGCGGAAGCTTTTTAGCGTCTGCGGCTTATCGCCAACCAAGTATTCCATACACTTCTCACTATAATAATCCCATCCTAAAATGGTCGTAAATGCAAAGAAAATCAGGCAAATCATCAGAATAAAGGATGACATCTCTGCCGGGAATGGCAGACCAAGTTGGAAAGCTTTTGTCGTAACCGCCACACCTTCCAAACCGATATTCCAGGTATCTGTAATCACAATACTAAGGCCGGTTAAGGTACAAATAATTAATGTATCGATCACGGTTCCGGTCATTGATACCAGGCCCTGTGCAACCGGCTCATTTGTTTTTACAGAAGCTGCTGCAATCGGTGCACTACCAAGTCCTGCTTCGTTTGAAAAAATACCGCGGGCAATTCCCTTTTGCATTGCTACCATAATTGCTCCAAGTGCTCCGCCGGCTGCTGCACGCAGACCAAAAGCACTTTCTACAATCGTCACAAATGCTGCCGGAATCTCAGACAGATGTGTAAAAAGAATCCCGAGGACTGTCACAATATACAGTAATGCCATAAACGGTACAATTACCTGTGCCACGGAAGATATTCTCTTCACACCGCCGATGATAACGAGTGCTGCACAAGCAGTAAGAATCAAACCGGATATAACTACGGACCAAGAATACTCTGTTCCAAATAAGGAAACCGTATTCAGATTATTGGGATCGAAAAAGTTATTCACAGCACTTGTGATTCCGTTAATCTGTGTAAAGGTTCCGATTCCAAGCAGACCGGCACTCACGCCAAAGAAAGCAAATAATTTTCCCAGCCAGCGCCAGTTTTTCCCCATTCCTTTTTCTATGTAATAAAACGGTCCGCCAACAATATGACCATCCGCTGCTACCGTCCGATATTTAATCGCCAAAAGACATTCTGCATACTTAGTTGCGGTTCCAAAAAATGCAGCCACCCACATCCAGAATAAGGCTCCCGGTCCGCCTGCCACGAGTGCTGTTGCAACACCTACAATATTACCGGTTCCGATGGTTGCGGAAAGTGCCATACATAATGCACCGAAGCTGGATACTTCACCATCCTGCCCATCTTTTTCATTCGCAATAATGTGCTTTATCGCAAGAGGCAGTTTGGAAATCTGTATTCCTCTTAAACGAATCGTCAGGAATACACCCACCGCAAGTATCAGCACAATCAAAGGCAAGCCCCACACCAGATCATCAATCATTTTTAACATTATAAAACACCTTTTCCTTCATAAAGTAGTTCTAGCATAACACAACCAAATGTCCGTTTCAACAGTACTTCAGACTTTACGAGATTTAAATATCGGTCTTTGGTGTAAATAGATATTTAGTGCAGAATTTCAATTATACGTAACGATAAATTAAATTCTGTAGCTAAATACCGGTCATTTCCAAGGATTACAAAGCTTTCCACTCTTGCTTACGGATACTTTTCTTGCAAGTACAAAATATTTATGTATAGAAAACCGGCTATTTACGGACCTATTTCTTAAAATCCTCAGATATGTCCGTAAAAAAGCTAAGAAATCTTCAGAATTTGCAAGAATTA
>CAMGET010000364.1 GCA_946055175.1 uncultured Roseburia sp. | reverse complement strand
GATGTTAAATGCTCTGGAAAAACAACCGGGACTTCTGAAAGGATTGCATACCATTCTTTTGGCAGGTGTGTGTATCTGGTTTTATTTTGTGGTGCGAAAAAATGGCGGAATTATGCAAAAAACAGGCCTTGCTTTTCTGATTGGCGGCGGCATGAATAATTTATTTGACCGCTACACGAAGGGACATGTGGTTGATTATGTGGAATTTGGCTTTGGACCAAAGTGGCTGCGTAAAATTGTGTTTAATGTTTCGGATTTTTTCGTATTTATAGGGGCAGCATTAACGATAATGGGAGAGCGTTGAAATGACAAAGGAGCAGTATATAAAAGTAACTGAGCCACTGCGGCAGGATGCAGAGAAAACAAAACGAATTATTAGTATCAATCAGATTCTGACTGGATTGGTGTTTTTAATATATCCTCTTTATTTGGTGGTGCTTTATGGGGAAAAAGACCCGAAATTACCCAAAATGATTCTGGTACCGGCAGTCTCATTTGCCCTGGTTACTGTTTTTCGGAGAATCATTAATGCACCCCGCCCATATGAAAAATTTGGGATTCCACCGGTGATAGAAAAAGATACAAAGGGGAAATCGTTTCCCAGCAGGCATGTCTTTTCTGTATTCATTATTGCCGTAACTATCTTTTATTCCCATCCGGGACCGGGAATCCTCATCGGACTCATAGGAATCGCGATGGCAGTGATCCGCGTGGCTGGCGGTGTGCATGAACCAAGGGATGTTGTAGCAGGTGCCGCCATTGGAATTTTATGCGGAGTGGTTGGATATTATGTCCTGTAAATATTTTTTTGGCGATTTACCAAAAACCTTTTTAAAACATTTATTAAAATAACTGCAGCTGCTAAAGCCGGACTGAAGCGCTGCTTCTGTGACAGAAAACTTCCCACTGTTTAGGAGACTGATGGCTTTTTCCAGACGTAATTGCATGATGTATTCCGTCAGAGTCGTATGAAATACATTTTTAAAATATCTGGAAAAATATTTTGGAGCCATATGAAAACGGAACGCAATGTCATCTAGGTAGATTGGCTCTAAAAAGTTTTCGTTTATATAATGAAGAATGTCACGATGCAATTGATTATCGTCGATATTCTTTGATGAGACTGAGATTTCTCCATCACGATAGAGCAGATAAATAAGAGATAAGAGGCCGCATTTGGTGCCTAATTGGTAAGCGGTATCTTTTTGCTGATAAATATCAATCAGTTCTTCTACTTTAGCTTTATAAATAGCGTGCTTTTCCGATAAAGAGAGATGTGTACGGAATCTCATTTTTTGCTCTGCAAGGGGAAGCAAAAAATTTGTGTTGCTATTATCAGAGTTACGAAAGATAAAAGAAGATAACGGAAATAAGATGGTATAATATTCTGTAGGAAGTTCTTCCACAGACATTTCATGAATTTCCTGGCTGTTTACGATAAAAATATCTCCAGCTGTACCAAGGTAGGAATCCTTATCGATAATAAGATGAAGGTTTCCTTTTTTTATATAGATAATTTCTACTTCATCATGCCAGTGAAGGGAGACATTAAAAGCATGCAAAGAAGCACGGATATGGTATAGTGCAAAAGGGTATTCTGCAGAGCCATGTGTAATTGGTTCACGTAAATTTTGATTCATAGGATTACTCTCCGGGTTTTCTATAGGTATCAGTCTATCAAAAAAGTAGAAATAATACAATAATAAATAGAAATAATGCTATTTATAGGTGAAAAAGTGAGATAAAATGCAATTAAGCGTGAAATTTGGATGATTTGTTCTTGAAGACAGAAAGGACGATTATGGAACGAAAGAGTTTGTTTGGATTATTTGTGCCGATTGCATTTGAAACACTTTTCTATATGCTGGCAGGCATGATTGACACACTGATGCTGTCCTACGTTGGCGATACCGCAGTAGGTGCAGTTGGAACAGCGAATACATATATCAGTGTCTTTATTATGATGTTTAATATTATATCCACCGGAATGGTAGCTGTGATGACGCAGTATATCGGTGCAAATAGGGAAGGAGTTGCCTACCAGGCAAAACAGCTTGGGGTAGTGTTTAATGCAGTTTTAGGTGTATGTCTGGCAACGGTTATGTTTTTCTTTTCCGAAAATCTGTTGGAGTTGGTAGGAGTGGCACCGCTTCTTATGGAACACGCAAAAATTTATCTGCAGATTGTGGGAAGCTTTTGCTTTTTAAATGCGCTGATTCCGATTTTTTCTTGCTATATAAGGGCATTTGGTTTTTCAAAGCAGCCAATGGTAGCAACAATTACTGCAAATGTTGTAAATTTAATCTTAAATGCAGTGTTTTTGTTTGTATTCCACTGGGGCGTGGCTGGGGTAGCTTTTGCAACTGTTATTTCTCGTCTCGTAAATTTCCTGATGGTTGTAGTACTCTCGCATGTTTTGATTCATGCAAAAGAAAATCCGGAGCGTATTTCAAATAAAGAGGTATTGGGGAACATTGTGAAAATTGGCCTGCCTTCTGCGACAGAGACGATGCTCTATAATATCGCAATGACGCTAACCATTCGCTTCTTAAACCAGATGGATGCAGAAGGTATGAATGTAACTGCTCGTTCTTATGCGGCACAGATTGCAAACTTTTCCTATTGTATAGGTGCTGCATTGGCGCAGGCAAACGCGAT
>CAMGET010000363.1 GCA_946055175.1 uncultured Roseburia sp. | reverse complement strand
ACAAGGAGGATTTTTTTATGGATAAAATCGTAAACTTTTTCACCACTACAGAAGGCGCCTGGGATGACGGTTCTGTAAGACTGACTACCATCGGTGTCGTACTTGTAGCCATCGTGATTTTGGCACTTGTCGTTGTACCGGCAATCACCAAACACAGCAAATCAGAAAACAAAGCAAAATTAACAACCAAGCAGCTTACCTATTCCGCAGTAGCACTTGCACTTGCAATGGTATGCTCTATGATTAAATTTGCTAACCTGCCAATGGGCGGTTCTGTTACTCTCTGCAGTATGTTGTTTATCGTATTAATCGGCTACTGGTTTGGACCATATGTAGGTCTTACCACTGCGTTTGCTTACGGTTTGCTTCAGTTTGTTGTAGAACCGATTTTCTACACACTGCCACAGATGCTCATTGACTACCCGTTAGCATTCGGTGCACTTGGTCTGGCAGGATTTTTCGCCGGCAAAAAACATGGTCTTCAGCTGGGCTACCTTGTCGGTGTCATTGGACGTTACATCTTTGCTGTTATTTCAGGGGTTGTATTCTTCGGTGCTTACGCTCCGGAAGGCACACCTGCCATCGTTTATTCTTTAGGCTACAATGCCACCTACATCGTACCGGAAGCAGTGATTACTCTAATTATTATTTCTATTCCGGCAGTATCAAAAGCATTAGCACAGGTAAAAAAGCGTGCGCTTTCTGAATAAGGAAACCCAAAAGACACTTTGACTGTTGGTGTCCGGACATAAAAAATGACCTTGGTTCCAATAGGAAACCAAGGTCATTTTTACATTCATTTCTATTTTTAATTTCCCTTTACCACATTTCCGTGATAACACAGAGCGATTGCTCCGGGACCGGTGTGTGCTCCGATGACCGGACCGATATCGCTGATAAAGACCTCTGTAGACGGATATGCTTCCTTTACCAGTTTTTCTACATACCTGGCATCCTCAAGACAGGCACTGTGAGAAATAAATACAAAATTTAATTCCTCCAGACTCGCATTGGCCTTCATTCGGTCCACTAATTCCTTTAACGCATTTTTTCTGCCTCTGACTTTTCCGACCGTCTCAAGCTTTCCTTCTGCATTCACATCAATAATCGGCTTTACCTTTAATACAGAACCGACAATCGCAGTTGCAGCATTCAGTCTGCCACCTCTCTGCAGGAAAAACAAATCATCTACCGTTACCTGATGATGAATATTGGCCATAACAGCTTCTATCATGTTCTTTACTTCTTCAATGGTAGCGCCTGATTCTTTCAATGTTGCTGCATAATAAACCAGTAATCCCTGACCAACAGAGGCACACAGGGTATCCACATCATATAATTTTCTCTCCGGGAACTCTTCTCTCAGTTCCTTCATCATCATGGCACCATTGTTGTAGGTTGTAGAAAGTCCGGAAGAAAAGCCAAGATATAAAATATCATCTCCCGCTTCAAGCGCAACTCTCATGTTCTCTTCAAAAAAGCCTAGCGTAACAGCCGAAGTTTTGGCATTTGCTCCATTCTTAAGCTGCTCATAGAACTCTTCAATATTTACATCTCTATTAAGTACCGGTGGTTTGTCATCAATGATTACTTCCAACTGCATTACCTGCAGATTGTATTTTTCAATCATCTCTTTGGTCAAATCACAGGACGAATCTGTGAAAATCTGGTAATTACTCATTTTTATTCTCCTTTTTCCGCCTTAGCAATTCTCTCTTCGATTCTTGCATGCACCATTTCCGCAAGCTCTGTTGTATTCATCCCCTGATATTCCTCGTAAGGAATCGATTTTAAATAATGGAGCTGTACAGTTACTTGTTCCGTACTATTATGGTCTAATACACGGTAACTGTCAACTAATGCAAAGGGTAAAATTGGACATTTTGATTTGATTGCACATTTGAAAGTACCTCCATGAAATGGTAACATCTGATTGCCGTTTCTGCTTCTGGTTCCTTCCGGAAAAATCAAAAATGCCCGTCCCTCTGTGATTTCCTTTGTAACCGCTTGAATTACTTTCATTGACTGTCGTATATCTTCACGGTCCATAGGATAGGATTTGGTACAAGCAATGACCTGTTTTAAAAACGGAACCTTTGCCACTTCTTTTTTCATTACTACTGCAAGCGGTCTGTCACAAGTGGCTGCAATTGGCAAGGAGTCAAACAAGCCTTGGTGATTTCCACACATCAAAAAGCCGCCTTCTTTTGGTATATTTTCCTGCCCGGTCACCTGTAAGTCAATATTTCCCGATTCGACTGCCAGTTTTAAAATATACTGAATATGTTTGTACTTTTCTTCAAAGGAGTATTCGTCTGTATGCTTTGCATAATGGCAAAGTTTAATCCACGCTGCCGGAACTCTCCAAAAGTTTCGAAGTACCATTAGTAAAATCCGTTTCACATCTTTTCCATCCTTTGTCTAAATTTTCTTTCTCTTTTCAAAGAAATCATCAACGGTTTTAACAATGTCTTCCGGTTTCATGGTTTTTAACAGATATCCCTCCGGTTTTAAGGACATAACCTGTGTAATGCTCTCTCTGTCATTTTTACTTGTCAGGAAAATAACCGGAATATCAGAAAATTCTGTTTCTGTCCGAATCATCTCAAGCACCTGCTTGCCATTTACCACCGGCATCTCATAATCGAGCAAAACCAAATCCGGTCGGTTTAA
>CAMGET010000362.1 GCA_946055175.1 uncultured Roseburia sp. | reverse complement strand
GATTACGAATAAGACCTGTGCAATTTTGTTTGAAACGATTCAGGGGGAAGGCGGTATTTATCCGGCGACAAAAGAATTTATGGAAGGTGTTCGCAAACTTTGTGATGAACATGATATATTACTGATTCTGGATGAAATACAGTGCGGTATGGGCAGAACCGGTGAGATGTTTGCATGGCAGGCATATGGTGTGAAACCGGATATAATGACCAGTGCAAAGGCTTTGGGCTGTGGCGTGCCTATAGGAGCATTTTTGATGACGGAAAAGGTCGCTGAAAAATCTCTGGCACCTGGTGACCATGGCACGACTTATGGCGGAAATCCGTTTGTTTGTGCAGCGGCAGACAAGGTTTTAGAGATCATGGAACGGGAAAATATCACATCACATGTTAAAGAAGTGGCAGTTTACCTGGAAGAGAAATTGAATGCCTGTGTTGATAAATTTGACTTTTTGGCAGAAAGACGTGGTGTGGGTCTGATGCAGGGCCTGGTTTGTGAGAAGCCGGTATTGCCTATTGTTAATGCAGCTCTTGAAAAAGGACTTATTATTATTACAGCCGGAAGCAATGTCATTCGTATGGTGCCTCCTCTTATTATTGAAAAAGAGCATGTCGATGAAATGATTGCAATATTAGAAGAAGTACTTTCTGTACAGTAGACTTTTGAATGAAAATCCATTATAATAGCAAATGGTTTTAGTTACAGAAAGAGGACTGTTTGTTTATGAGAAGAAAAATTTTTGCAATCGGGTGTGTGAGTATTCTGTTAATTGCGATGGCAGCTAAGGTTTCGGAAACTTCTGTGTATCAGCAGACAATGGCAGAGGATACAGAAAGCATGGCACCGGTGATGACAGCTGAGGAAAAATATGAAACAGCTTTAAATAATGGCGCAGATTTATGCTTTTGGTATGATGATGAGGCTTATGAAGAATTCTTCAAGGATGCTGTGGTTTCATACTATGATAAAGAAGGAATTGTGGTAAAGCTTTGTTATGTGGATAACATAGATTATGTGGGAGAGATTTATGATGCTACCATGGCCGATGCTGCATTCCCTGATGTTTATCTGCTTTCAGGTGAGGAGTTGGAAAAGGCATATCTCTATGGTGTGGCAAAGGAAAATGATGCATCGGAAGCATATGAAGGTATTGTAGCCGAAAATGCGGTAAATGCTTCCATTTATGGAAATAAAATGTATGGCTATCCATTGAGTTACAATGTGTGCCTTCTGGCATATAACAGTCAGTATTTTACGGAGCAGCCGACATCATTGCAGGCAATCATCGATTACTCAGATGAGAATGAGCCGGATGAAAATGTAGAGTATTTGCTGGAGTGGGATGTACATGATCCTTTTTACGATTTCCTTTTTGTCTCTGAAAGTGTTGTAGTTGATAAGACAGAGGCAGGAGTGATGGAAGTATCTTATAATGATGCGATGCTGGATGCTTCTTTAACTTTTTTACAGGAAAGTCTGGAATCATTCTCTATTCCGATTGATACTGTTTCTGAACGTTCTGTTTTAAATGATGTTATAAGTGGAAAAACACTTTGTGCAATTATTGATTCGGATAGCATAAAAGATATACAGACGAGTGGTTATGAAGTGATTGAATTTCCGAAGTTAAATGATGAAATCGGAGCACGTTCTGTAGCATTGACGGATATGCTGGTGGTAAATGATTTTACGACAGACAAAAATGAAGCGAGTGCATTTGCAAAGTTTTTGAGTCTGGAACAGTCAGAAAAATTGTGGGAATTATCGGGACATTATCCGGTAAAAATACAGGACAATGCATCTATATATGAAAAGACTGCCTACCAGGCATATGAGAATGCGATTCTTGCACCAAATTCTCATGATGAAGGCGGCTTCTGGGTAGATTTGAATGAAATGATTACCCAATATTTCTAAAAAAAGGAAATGTAAGCATAAAAGTGGAAGAAAACTCTGCTTTTATGCTTTTTTTAGTCTTGTAATAAGAGAAAAAGTTCGATAAAATAGAATCATCGGGCATTGAGGAACTCTTTCATTTTACTATGAAGGAGAATGCTAATGAAAAAAAGAAAAGGTTTGCTGTGTGTTTTTATGCTGTTTCTTGTGGCTCTTTGTGCATGCAGTGCGAATTCAGATATCTATTTGGAAGAGCAGGAAGTGGGAACTGAGGAGCTTACGGAGAACTTGACAGTATCTACACAAGAAACAGAAAACAGTAATGCAATAAAGATGTGCTATGTGTATATTTGCGGTGCAGTTTTAAGACCGGGAGTTTATGCTTTGCAGGAGGGGAGCCGGATTTATGAAGCAGTTGAGATGGCTGGCGGTTTACTTCCCGAAGCGGACGTGACATCCGTAAATCAGGCTGAAACTGTGGTGGATGGACAGATGATTCAGGTGTATACACAGGAAGAATCACAGAAAACTGTGTTAGAAGAAAATGATGGACGGATAGACATTAACAGAGCTGATAAGAATGCACTTATGACCCTGCCCGGAATCGGAGAGGCGAAAGCAGAGGCGATTCTTGCATATCGTGAAGCAAATGGCAGGTTTGTAAATGTTGATGAACTAAAAAATATTTCAGGTATTAAGGACGGAATATTTGACCAAATTAAAGAACAGATAAAAGTAAGTAATTAGAAGAGTAGAAGAGAGAATAATTATGGCAAAAAAAG
>CAMGET010000361.1 GCA_946055175.1 uncultured Roseburia sp. | reverse complement strand
CCTTCTGAGTTTGCAAAACTGGCAACTATTTTATTTATAGCAACTGTAATATATAAGACTTCAAGTAAACTTAGTTCATTGCAGAATCTGGTGAAAATCGGGGCATTGGCGATTCCGATTGTTTTACCGATTTTATATAACAATTTAAGTACAGCTATCATAGTTGCAGGCATCGTGGTATGCATGCTTTTTGTTGCAAGCCCGAAATATAAGTATTTTGTTGCACTTGCAGCAGTCGGAGCTGCCGGAGTAGCGATGGTTATAGCGATTGCTATGAGTGGTGGTGAAGGCGGTTACCGATTGGAACGTGTACAGATTTGGCTGGATCCAAGTTCTCATGAAAAGGGATATCAGACACTTCAGGGATTATACGCAATTGGTTCCGGCGGACTTTTTGGAAAGGGGCTGGGTGAAAGTATGCAGAAACTTGGCTTTATTCCGGAAGCACAGAACGATATGATTTTTTCTGTTATTTGTGAAGAATTGGGATTGTTTGGTGCAGTATGTGTAATCATTGTTTTTATTTTGATGTTATGGAGACTTATGGTTATTGCAAACAATGCAGATGATATGTTTGGTGCGTTACTGGTGGTTGGTATTATGTCACATCTTTCTATTCAGGTGGTATTAAATATCGCAGTAGTAACGAATACGATACCAAATACCGGCATTTCATTACCGTTTATTAGTTATGGAGGTACGTCTATCCTGTTTTTACTGGCAGAGATGGGGCTGGCGCTTAGCGTTGCGAGGGGAATTAAACTGGAAAGGTAGTTTTTGACTTTGATAAAAGAAGAGCGAAGAAAAAGGAAGAAAAGAAAAATAAAACTTTGTGTTTTTCTGATACTGTTGTTTCTTATTGCATTGGCAGCTTATATTGTAATGACCGTCTTTACAGTAGAAAAAGTTGTGGTAGAAGGCAATGAATTATACTCATCCAGCCAGATTGAAGATATGGTTTTGAATGATGAGTATTCATGGAATTCCTTGTATGTGACTCTTAAGTATCGGTTTGTGGATATGGGAGAGGTGCCGTTTGTGGATGAAATGGAGCTTTCCTTAGACAATCCGCATACACTTCATATTAAAGTTTATGAAAAAGGAATTTTGGGATACATTTATATTCCTATTTTGGGACAAAATGCTTATTTTGACAAGGATGGTTTTGTTGTAGAAACCTCATCCGAAATGATTAAGAATGTTCCGAAGGTGACGGGAGTCAGGTGTGACGAGGTTACTTTATATGAACAGCTTCCTTTAGAAGATGACAGCATTTTGCGTCAGCTACTAAATTTGACACAGACATTGAAGAAATACAATCTGATGCCAAATGAAATTGCATTTGATTCGGCTAAGAATGCAGAGATTTATTATGGAGACATTCGGATTATTGTGGGAAATGAAGAGAACCTTTCGCAAAAGATTATACGACTTTCTTCTATCCTGCCGCAGCTGGCCGGCTTAAAAGGGACACTGCATTTGGAGAATTGGACAGAGGAGACAGTCGATATTGTATTTGATAAGGAAGAATAATTCATCTAAACCGTGAAAAAAATAAAAAAATTAGTTGATTTGTTGAGAGAAAAATTATATTATAATGTATAGAGTTAAAAGCGCATATATTGTGTATTCATGGGGAGCCACTATACTATGGAATGTGCTTTTTCAATTATTAACAGAAATATCGAATTACGTTCATATAAATTTGGGAGAGATGAAGGAGGAACGACCCTTGTTAGAGATTAAAACAACCGAAGCAGATACCAGCGCAAAGATTATTGTAATTGGTGTGGGAGGAGCTGGAAATAATGCTGTCAATAGAATGATTGATGAAAATATCGGTGGAGTAGAGTTTGTTGGCGTCAATACGGACAAGCAGGCTCTTACCTTATGCAAAGCGCCTACATTGATTCAGATTGGCGAAAAGCTTACAAAAGGGCTTGGTGCGGGTGCGCAGCCTGAGGTTGGTGAAAAAGCAGCAGAAGAAAGTGTTGAAGATTTATCCGCAGCTGTAAAGGGCGCTGATATGGTATTTGTTACCTGTGGTATGGGTGGCGGTACCGGTACCGGTGCAGCTCCGGTTGTAGCTAAGATTGCAAAAGAACAGGGCATTTTAACAGTTGGTGTTGTAACAAAACCTTTTAAATTTGAAGCAAAGCAGCGTATGGCGAATGCCATTTCAGGAATCGACCGCTTAAAAGAAAACGTGGATACGCTGATTGTGATTCCAAATGATAAATTATTAGAAATTGTTGATAGAAGGACAACGATGCCGGATGCGTTAAAGAAAGCAGATGAAGTGCTTCAACAGGCAGTTCAGGGTATTACAGATTTGATTAATTTACCGGCATTAATTAACTTAGACTTTGCCGATGTATCTACCGTTATGAAGGATAAGGGTATGGCACACATTGGTATTGGTACAGCTAAGGGTGATGATAAGGCAATTGAAGCTGTTAAGTTAGCAGTTGCCAGTCCATTATTAGAGACAACCATCAATGGTGCAAGCCATGTGATTATCAATATTTCCGGTGATATTTCTCTTATGGATGCAAACGATGCTGCAAGCTATGTACAGGATCTTGCAGGAGAAGATGCAAATATCATCTTTGGTGCGAAGTTTGATGAGTCTATGACCCTTTCACCCATCCACATATGAAACTCTTCTCAGGCAAACTC
>CAMGET010000360.1 GCA_946055175.1 uncultured Roseburia sp. | reverse complement strand
AATTCCGTAGTGTGTACCAGGCAGTAGGCGGTATCAACGCAATGATTAATGAGAATTGCAAGGATAAGGATGCCCTAGCGTTGGTAAAGTATATCTCAGAGAATGAACGGGAAGAGAAACTTTTGGCGAACCAACAGGTGATAAAGACTCCGATTGTGAGAAATGGTAAACAAGCAACAATTGGATATGTCCCGGAGATTTGGAAGAGCTGGAGTTAAGGACGACATCTTAAAACTGAAAGAGCCTGGAGGAGTAAATCAATGAAACCAAGAACAGAAAAGAGCATGGAACTCTATGAGGTGCTGGTAAAACGCGGTTATCCGAAGGAGTTTTGTGAGCAAATCACGTTAAATCTGAATACTGATTGGACTGCAAACAGAATGCTTGGATACTTGTCACATTACAAAAAGCTTCCATTGGAAGAAGTGGTGGATGAGATGTTGGCTATACTAAGCGACAGAAACAGAATCATGCAAAAGCATGAGATGGAGGATGTGAATGCAAAGTGGAATCAGTTTTTGGCACAGGGATTTGACGATTAGAGGGAGCTTCCATGTATTTAATTTCAGCTTATTTTGATGAAAAAACAAATATGATATTGCAACGTTATATGGATCAAATCACAGAAAAAACCGGCAATGGATTTATGAAGGAACATAAGGTACCGCCACATATGACAATTTCCTCAATTGAAGCAAGAAACATTGAGGTACTGATACCTGCTTTTAAGAATTTAGAAGGAAAATTACTTCCCGGTGAGATTCAGTTTGTATCAATCGGTCAGCTACTGCCATATGTTTTCTATGTAACACCGGTGCTGAATGAATACCTGCTGAATCTATCAAAGCAAGTATTTGATTGTTTTTCCGATATCCCGGAGACGAGTATTAGTAGGTATTATCAACCGTTATCGTGGCAGCCTCATGTAACCCTGGGGAAAACATTAACGAAGGAACAGATGCGGACTGCGTTTTCTGCGATGCAGGAAAGCTTTGCTCCGTTTACAGCAATGGTAACAGAGATTGGTTTGGCGAAAGTTCATCCACATGAGGATGTAGAGAGGTATGAGTTGGGGAAATAAAAGATATGGGAAGAACGGAAAATGTAATTGTATTTGAAGATACAGAAAAATTATGTAAACAATACAATCGATTGAAAGAAGCGGTAAAAAACGCTACCGAAGGGCAGAAAATGATCCCGGAAGGTGCAGAGTTGCCTACGATAGATAAAAAATGTTTCGAAACTCCTGCGAAGGTTGTCGTATCGAAAAAGCGGACACTGGAAGCGGCTGCCGGCTATAAGGGAACCAAGACGGCAGTTCATAACTTTGCATCTGCATCCAATCCGGGTGGCGGTGTAGAAACCGGTGCAAATGCGCAGGAAGAGTGCATCTGCAGGTGTTCCGGCTTATTTTTTAGCCTGAATACGCCAAAGATGTGGGAAGAATTTTACACCCCGCACAGAAGGGCACACAATCCGATTCATAATGATGATATTATTTTTACACCGGATGTAACTGTCTTTAAAACAGATACCGCAGAACCGAAGCTTATGAAGGAGTCAGAGTGGTATAACGTCGATGTCATAACATGCGCTGCTCCGAATTTAAGGGAGAGGCCGAGCAACGGATATAATTCCGGTGATGGGCACAAAGCGGTCAGGATAACGGATAAGGAATTATTAGCGCTGCATGAAAAGCGACTGAGGAGAATTCTTGACGTTGCGGTCATGGAAAAAGATGAGACCATTATTCTAGGAGCCTTTGGATGTGGAGCATTTTTAAATAATCCGGAAATTGTGGCACAAGCGGCGAAAAATGTAATCAAAGATTATTTGTATACGTTTAAAAATATTGAGTTTGCAGTGTATTGCTCCCCAAGAGATGAGAAGAATTATAGAACCTTTGAGCGTGTGTTGCTAGATAATGAAATCAATTAGGTAGATTCTAATGGGGAAAATACTTAGAGGAAGAGGTGGTATTATGGAAATAGATTTGAAGAAATTAGACACGGCTATTTTATATTTGCAGAGAATTGCGGATGGAAATAACCCGGTAAACAATATGCCGGCAGAGGATGATTCTGTATTGAACAATCCGAATGTGATTCGTTGTATGTTTTTTGTGAAAGATGTGCTTGAAGAAGTTAGGCGTAATGATGGATTTATTGGAAGAAAACCCAAGAAATCAGAAAAAGCAGACTTTCCTGTGGAAGTGTTATCTTCGTTTGTATATCAGGAAGACAAGCCTATCACACGATTTGTAGAACAAATCAATGAATTGATTGATGAGAACCACTATCAGAAACTTTCCTATAAACCTATACAGCAATGGCTTAAGCTGAATGGTTTTATAGCAGAAGAAATGAATGAGGAAATGGGAAAAACAGTTACGGCAGCGACAGAGAAAGGAATGAAGATAGGGATACGTTCCGAGCGAAGATTAAGTATGCGCGGAGTTCCATACATGGCAACAATATACTCAAAATCCGCGCAGGAATACATTGTTGGAAAGCTTGAGCGCATATTAAATGGCGAGGTGGATGAATACCAGATATAAGGAGATTGAAGTTGATTGCCTTGATGGGAATTTTAAGCGGCAACACGGGAAGTATTCCGGTTGGACAGCGCAAATTATCCAACATGAGGTGGACCATTGCAATGGAATTGTGATATAGGCAATTGGAAAATATACAGGCAATAGGTAGGGCGGAAGTTG
>CAMGET010000359.1 GCA_946055175.1 uncultured Roseburia sp. | reverse complement strand
TGTTTTTTACAGTCTAATTCTTTTGCAAGTTCTAACATCGGTGGAATACCGATTCCTCCTCCGATTAAGAATGCAGATTTTCCCTGTTTTGGGAAACCATTTCCAAGAGGTCCTAAGATTCGAAGTATTTGCCCCTCACACATACCGGAAAACTCATCGGTTCCTTTTCCCGCCACACGATAAACAAGACGGATGGCATTATTTTCTTTGTCAATTTCACAAATACTGATAGGTCTTGGAAGCAGCCTGCTTCCATCATTACAATAGACTGACACAAACTGTCCTGCTTTTGCATGGGCTGCTACCTGCTTTGTTTCAAGCCACATGCTGTAAATCTCATCTGAGAGTTTCTCCTGCTTTAAAATCTTTACGGTTTCTTCAAATTTTTCCGGCATAGAATCTTCCTTCCTCATGTTTCTTTTTTATCGTTCGTAAACAACCTTTCCGCCTGTAAGTGTCATGCGTACACGCCCTATCACCTGATAACCGTGGAATGGTGTATTTTTTCCCATACTCTTAAATTCATTCTTGTCAATAGTGTAGGATTCGTTTGGATCAAAAATGACAATATCTGCCACCTTTCCCGGTGCAATATCCCCTTTATCAATCCCAATCACTTTTGCAGGATTGTAGCTCATTTTTGCTGCCATCTGCATCGGGGTTAAGTATCCTTTCGCTACCAGTTCGGTATAAGTCAGACAGGCAGCTGTCTCTAAGCCTACAATACCAAACGGAGCTTTTTCCATCGGCGCATTTTTTTCCTCCGCGGAATGTGGTGCATGGTCCGTGGAAATGACATCCATTATATCATCCCGTAACCCTGCCTTTAACGCCTCTACATCTTCTTTTGTTCGAAGCGGCGGATTCATTTTGTAATTCGTAATTTCTTCCTCTCTGATATCGGCAGAAGTAAGTGTAAAATGATGCGGGCAGACCTCTGCGGTTACCTTTAAGCCTTCTTCCTTTGCTTTCTCTACCATGGCTACCGAGTCTTTAGTAGAGCAATGGCACAGATGTAGTTTTGCTGAAGTATCACGGCTTAGCATTATATCTCTTGCCACGATTACATCCTCTACCGAATTGGTTATTCCCCTCTGGCCTAATTTTTCTGCGTTCGTATCGGCATTCATAACACCGCCGTCTACTAGATTGATGTCCTCGCAATGCGCCAGAACCGGAATGTCATACTTTGCGGCAATTTTCATTGCCTCACGGTATAGTCTCGAGTTCATGACTGATTTGCCATCCTCGCTGATAGCCGGGCATCCTGCTTTTATCATTCCTTCGATATTGGAAAGTTCTGCCCCGGCTTGTCCCTTTGTAACGGCTCCGACCTGTAATACATTTACAATGCCAAGTTCCTTTGCTTTCTCATGCACATACCGGATGACTTCCGGACAATCTGCCACAGGTTTTGTATTTGGCATGGCAAGAATCGTGGTAAATCCCCCATGCGCCGCAGCAAGGCAGCCGGTTTCAATGGTTTCCTTATGCGTTAATCCCGGATCTCGTAAATGTACATGCAAATCAATAAATCCCGGCATCACATAGCATCCCTTTGCATCGATGATGCGCTCAGCCTCTTCCCTAATCTGCTTTTCCATTTTTTTTACGATTCCATCCTCAACCAGTACATCCAGCATTTCATCTGTCCCGGTTGCAGGATTTAAAACCCGTCCGTTTTTGATTAAGATTTTCATCCTGGTTCCTCTCATTCTACTGTGTATAACATTTATAGTCTTCCGTATACTTCCATCGGCACATAAGCTTTCACATAAATGCCCTCAGCCTGATATTCTTCTTCTAAAAGTTCACCGGCTTTCCGAATCTGTTGAATGATGCCGGCTTTCTCATACGGGATTACCCGTTCCACCAATACCTTGTTTTCCCGCATCACTTCGCTAAGCAGTTCTTTTAACTCCTCTAAACCGGCACCGGTTTTTGCAGAAATGCGAAGTGTATAATCTGCCTTAAAATCAGAAAGCGGATTGTTCTCCGTTCTGGCATCCTGTTTATTAAATAACGTAATGATGGTTTTATCCTTTACATCCAAATCATACAGAGTTTCATATACAATGTGCATCTGTTTATCCATCTGCGGGTTTGATGCATCTACGACATGCAGAATGTAGTCTGCATACTTGGCTTCCTCTAAAGTACTTTTGAAAGCCTCTATCAGATGATGCGGCAGTTTGCGGATAAATCCAACCGTATCCGTAAGTAAAATCTCCTGATGTCCCTTTAGTTCCAACACTCTCGTAGTCGGGTCTAAGGTTGCAAATAATTTATCTTCTTCCAAGACTCCTGCATCGGTTAAGGTGTTTAACAGGGTGGATTTTCCTGCATTGGTGTAACCCACAATTGCCGCTACCGGCTTTCCGTTTTTTTCACGCTGCGCTCTTGTAACCTCTCTGTGCATGCGCACTTCCTTTAGTTCGCGGTTTAACTGTGCAATGCGGTCTTTTATCAGACGTCTGTCCATCTCCAGCTTCTTTTCACCCGGTCCTCTGGTTCCGATTCCACCGCCAAGTCTTGACATGGAACGTCCCAGTCCTGCCAATCTGCCCAGCCTGTATTTTAACTGCGCCAGTTCCACCTGAATTTTTCCTTCGCTGGTATTGGCTCTCGCCGCAAAAATATCAAGAATTACAAGGGTTCTGTCCATCACCTTGGTATCCAGCATATCCTCTAAGTTTTTAAGCTGTGCCGGAGATAGT
>CAMGET010000358.1 GCA_946055175.1 uncultured Roseburia sp. | reverse complement strand
GTTCAATTCCACGGAGCGGAAGCCTTAATGATTTTTGTTCTAGGGGTGTATTTTTTGGCACACGATACAAAATATATTGTAATACCAAATTTTTTGAAAAGAGGATAATTTGAAATGAGTGCATTTTCAGGGGCAACACTTATGATTACCGGAGGGACAGGATCCTTTGGAAATACAGTTTTAAAACACTTTCTGAATACTGATATTGGTCAGATTCGCATTTTTTCTCGTGACGAAAAGAAACAGGATGATATGCGACACGAACTACAAATGAAATATCCTGAAAGTGCTGGAAAAGTTAAGTTTTATATTGGAGATGTGAGAGATGCAAGATCTATCCGTGATGCAATGGATGGGGTAGACTATATCTTTCATGCAGCAGCGTTAAAACAGGTCCCTTCCTGTGAATTTTTCCCAATGGAAGCGGTGCGAACCAATATTATTGGTACGGATAATATGCTTCATGCAGCAATTGAGGCAAAAGTAAAAAGAGTGGTTTGTTTATCTACTGATAAAGCTGCTTATCCCATTAATGCGATGGGTATCAGCAAAGCAATGATGGAGCATGTTATATATGCTAATGCAAGGGTTGCAGCGGAGCGAGGAAATACGGTGATTTGTTGCACAAGATATGGAAATGTAATGTGCAGCCGAGGATCGGTTATACCACTGTTTATTGAACAAATTCATGCGGGAAAACCTATTACGATTACCAATCCGGATATGACAAGATTTCTCATGAATTTAGATGAGGCGGTTGATTTAGTTAAATTCGCATTTGAACATGCAAATCCAGGAGATTTGTTTGTGCAGAAGGCAGATGCATCTACGATTGGAGATCTTGCAAAAGCAGTTCAGCAACTCTTTGGAGATACAGGAACCCAGATTATTGGAACGAGACATGGGGAAAAACTATTTGAAACACTTATGACACAGGAAGAAATGCTTCGTAGTGAAGATATGGGAAATTACTTTAGAGTAGCTGCAGATAGTAGAGACTTGAATTATGATAAGTTTGTTGTCAAAGGACAAGTTCAGACAATGGCAGACGAATCATATACAAGCCATAACACAAAACGTTTGGATGTGGAAGGCACTATTAAGAAAATTCTGACAACGGATTATGTACAGGATGAATTAAACGGAATTCGGCATAATTAAGAGGGAAGATAACATGAAAATTTTGGTCACTGGTGCAAAAGGGTTTGTTGGAAAAAATTTGGTTGCAAATCTTAGAAATATTCAAGAAGGAAAGAACAGAACGAGACAAAATTTACAGATAGATGAAATTTTTGAATATGATATGGACTCCACAAAAGAAGAACTAAATAGTTGGTGTAAAAATTGCGATTTTGTTTTTCACTTAGCGGGAGTCAATCGCCCAAAAGAAACTTCCGAATTTATGGAAGGAAACTTTGGATTTACTTCTGAGATGCTGACATTATTGAGGAAATACGATAATAAATGTCCGATAATGCTCGCCAGCTCGATTCAGGCTTCTTTGGAGGGCAGGTTTGCAGATTCTGAATATGGAAAGAGCAAACTTGCAGGAGAAGAATTGTTATTT
Organism: uncultured Roseburia sp.; assembly: GCA_946055175.1. Classification (GTDB taxonomy): domain Bacteria; phylum Bacillota; class Clostridia; order Lachnospirales; family Lachnospiraceae; genus Roseburia. The sequence goes on along the minus strand of CAMGET010000358.1, from coordinate 1,158 downwards.
GAGTATGGAGAGGTGACCGGGGCAAGGGTTTTAGTATACCGATTCCCGAACCTCTTTGGAAAATGGTGTAGACCGAATTATAATAGTGTGGTGGCAACTTTTTGCAATGCGTTTGCAAACGACTTGGACTATACTGTTAATGATCCGAGCACAGAATTAGAAATGCTGTATATTGATGATTTGGTTGAGGAAATGTTGAATGCACTAGAGAGAAAGGAACACCATTGTACTTATGGTAATGCTAATCGTGAATATTGCTATGTTCCAAAGACATACATGGTAACGCTGGGAGAAATCGTAGATTGGTTAGAACGATTTAAAGCACTGCCGGATACGATACTTATGCCGGAGATGCCGAATGATTCTTTTCAAAAGAAATTGTATAGCACATATCTGTCTTATTTACCAAAAGAAAAAGTAAAATTTGCATTGAAAATGAATACGGATGAACGAGGAAGCTTTACAGAATTGATGCATATATTAAATTGTGGACAATTTTCGGTAAATATCAGTAATCCCGGCACTACAAAGGGACAGCATTGGCATAATAGCAAATGGGAGTTCTTTATTGTGGTTTCAGGACATGGACTGATTCAAGAAAGAAAAATCGGGTCAGATGAAGTGATAGAATTTGAAGTATCCGGAGAAAAAATTGAAGCAATCCATATGCTTCCGGGATATACGCATAATATTATTAATTTAAGTGATAAGGAAAACCTGGTAACGGTGATGTGGGCAAACGAGATTTTCGATTCAAACAAACCGGACACTTTCTATGAATCTGTTTAAGGAGAAGGAAATTGGTATGAGCAATATATCATTTAAAAATAACGGAAAACTGAAACTACTCATTATAGTGGGGACAAGACCGGAGATTATTCGGTTGGCAGCAGTAATCAAGAAATGCCGGATGTATTTTGATACTATTCTTGCACATACTGGGCAGAATTATGATTACAATTTAAATGGAGTATTTTTCCACGACTTAGAGATAGATAATCCGGAAGTATATATGAATGCAGTAGGTGAAAATTTAGGACAGACCATGGGAAATATCATTGCAAAAAGTTATGAACTTATGGTAGAGATTAAGCCGGATGCAGTACTTGTGCTTGGTGATACAAACAGTTGTCTCTCTGTAATTAGTGCTAAGAGGCT
>CAMGET010000357.1 GCA_946055175.1 uncultured Roseburia sp. | reverse complement strand
CCCCTTTAGGTCTCCGCCCGCAAAGCTTTTCGGATGAGGCAAATCTCCCCATTCCATATTGATATAGGACATGTCCTTTTGCATATTCCCGATTCGGAATCGCTCCACAAAAATCTGATAAAACACAGCGCTTCGCATCCATTGTACCACAGGCATGCAATCATTGACATTAATATATGGCATTTGGAAGAAGTTGTAGAAACTCTCTTCGAAGCGATATTCCTCCGTCAACCCGTCCTCACTGTAATAATAGGTCTTTCCTTTCTGTCGGAATTCAAAAATATAGGCAAATCGGACATCCTTAAGTTGCAAATAAATCTCGTAATAATCATACAACCGGTCGCTGTAGCAAACCTTCATCGCCGTGCGCTCCCGTTTGTCATGGAATCCATATTTCGGTGCATGTACCAGATAGACCTCTGCGTCACGGTCTTCCTTTGATGCCCTCAGCCGGATTACTAACTCCTTTTCTCCCACTGCAAAACAATATCTGGAATCCGGTATATGCAATAATGCATACTCATTCATTTCTCCTTATTTCTCCTTTTCTCTTATTGACAAATCCCCGAAAATTCTTTATAACTTGTGATAAGAACAACAAACGCAAAGGGGGATATGTTCACATTGAGTCATCGAATTACCATCAAGGATGTAGCCCGCGAGGCAGGTGTCTCAGTGGCAACCGTATCCTATGTAATCAACAACCGCACAGATCTCCGCATCAGTGATGCCACCCGCAAAAAAGTACTGCAGATCAGCAATCTATTGGGCTACACACCCAATCAGTCTGCTCAGGCTCTGGCTACCAGCCGTAAGCGTATGGTTGCACTTTACGTTTCACCGGAGACTTCCGTCTTAAAGCTTGCGGAGCAAATGTATCTTATGAATTTTCTCTCATCATTTTTTCATGAGAAAAATTATGGCCTTACCTATCTGAGTCGCTCCTTTACGGAACGCTATGATCAGGCAGATGCCATTCTCTGCTGCGACACACCTTCTGAATATTTCTTTGAAATTGGTGACCGCAATTTTATTCCTCTTTTAGCCCTGGACTGCATGATTCTTGGAAATGGACTTTTTTTCCAAATTAATTCCGATTACAGCCGGATTGCCAGGGAAGCTGCTGCCTTTTTCAATGGTGATTCCTATAAACTCATTTCACTTACGCCCTCTAATCATGAGCGCAAAGCACTTATAGAGCAGACGTTTCCGGATGTAGTCTATATTGATACTCCGGAGCAGTTGGTCGCATACCGCAAAGACCGTCTACTGGTTTTAGATCATTCCCTGTACACATTACTGGCTGATGCAGACGATGCCGCGCAGAGAATATGTTACCATCCTCTGATTTCTACGGAAAAAGCCGAAGCACTCTATACATGCATGGAATACGCATTGAGTCGTACTCCGGATACACAGCATGACGTCCGCATCTAAATATCTACTATTGCTTACTGGCAGGATACCTGTAATACTTTTGTTTCCGGATTGTAGGTAAAGGTATAAGTTCCGTCCTTTGCTGCAACCATATTAGCGCTTTGTCCTTCTGTTACGCATGCTAGACTATCACTGTCATCAGCCGCGATATTAATATAACGTACATACTCATTTCCGACGCTCTGATTATCTCCATTGGTAAGCAATGTTGTAAACAGGAATTCATCTCCCTCTGTCAATGCAATTGTCAAGGTGTACACACCATCCTGCTCGACAAATTTGGTTTCGTCTGTATATATATCCTCCCAACCGGTAATCACTGCGCCTTTGATGTAATAATCAGTCTGATATTCCACACCGGAAGAAGCTGCCTCGCCGTTATACGTCCAGGTTATGCGATCATAATTGTTGTAATTGAAATTCTCCTTACCTGCTTCTGTATAGTAAGCATCCTTAGTATCATAATAGTCCTCTCCCGGATAGGTGGTTAGTGTAAAGGAATAATTACCGGATACCGCAACCTTAATATTGGCCTTACGAGTCTTGGTTTCTCCCAAACCTCCCGAATTAACAAAATACTCTACGCCATCCTTCTCTATACTGTCTAAGTAACCGAAACCTCTCTGATCAGACCATGCTGTATCGATGGCAAACTGGAATTCATCCCCCTGCATCAAATCCAATGTGATTGTATACACATTCGCGCCTTCCACATCTTCTTTCTTCATTAAATGAATATCATTGATTACCTTGCCCCAATTTGACTCAATCAAAGCAGCACTACTGCCGCTTCCCACAATTGCCCAGCTTCTCGTATCCTCCTGATATGATACAAAGCCTGCAAATATGGAAGTATCTGCCGTAATCTCTGTTCCAAAATCAAACGAATGACTCATCTGCGGGGTCCCATACCATCCTGCAAACGTATAACCCTCCTTTTGTGGCTCAAATTCCTCAACGTAACCACCAGCTACCACTTCCTTTGTATCTAATACTGTGGTTCCGTCTGAGTCATAAAAAGTGACTGTAAAGCTTTCTGCTTCCTGATTCTGCGAATCTGCAATACTTACGTCTGCTTCTTGCTTACTGCCACAGCCTCCAAGCACTGCTACTACTAACATTGTTGCAACTAATAGCCCTGTTTTACCCTTTTTCATACCTTTTCTTCCTTTCTTTTCGTTGATATATATAATATATATGTTTGCTTAACCGTTTAAATTAAAAGTTATTTTTTAAGCAAACCAGCTTTCCTCACCGGTTTGCTTAAACGGTTAACCTGTTCTAAGATT
>CAMGET010000356.1 GCA_946055175.1 uncultured Roseburia sp. | reverse complement strand
CTGATTTTTGCGCCGGAGCCGGCAATTCCTGATTACTTAATTCCGGAAACAGGAAAAGTATCTGCAACTCTTTTGGGAAAGACAAAAGTAACTTATCAGTTTGCAGATGTGATGGACTATATTCCGGGAAAATATCGAATTACAGCTATGAAGTTTCTCTATAAAAACGGCAGTGTCACAACGCAAAACGGAGCATTTGCATGCGGTCAGACAGCATTGGACATCAGAAATGGCGCAGTCGCAGAAATTGAGATTGAGATTGTTTAAGAATTCATGAATTTTATGTGAAAGAGATTTAAAACCGAAGAAGGATGTGCTAAAATACTTAATGTTTTGCACATCCTTTTTTTTGTGGAGAAAAATCAATGAGAATAGATAAAAAACAGTTACAACCGGACCGATTAGCTGCTATTTTAGCATTGCTTATTGTTCCGGCAATGGCTTTTATTCTGATGGAATTTTATAGAAGAAATCCATTTGCAGAGATTCGTACAAAAGCTCTGTGGTTTAATATTTTTTTATTTGAGCTGATTGGCTGGCTCTTCTTTTTTGTAATCGGAAGTGTCCGATTTGCGCTGCGCTTAGAGCTTGTTTTGGCTATGATTTATGGCATCGCAGATACCTACGTAGTGAAGTTTCGAACCAATCCGATTGTACCATGGGATATCTATTCCTTAAAGACTGCAGCAAGTGTTGCCAATAATTATGATATGACTCCGGATTTACGGATGATTGTGGTTACCATCCTTTTTGTGACATTGTTCGCGGGACTTCATTTTGTAAAATGGAAGCTGCCATTATTTCCGATTAATAAAAAAGTACTGTTGCAGCGTTTATTGCCTGTTTTGGCTTTAGCGTTGGCGTTAAATAGTTTTGTCGGAAAGCTGCAGGATGAAGAATTCCAGACGAAGAATTATTTGTATCCATTCTTATTTACACCGGCCCATATGACAAAGGTAAATGGGATGGCAGTAACCTTTGCCATGAATCTGGCCTACATGTCAATTGATGTGCCTAAGGGCTATGAAAAAGAGGAAGCAGAGGCGCTGCTTTCTGGTTATGAGAGTAGTGGCACGGCAGGAAATAGCGCAGCAAACGAGCGGCCAAATATTATTGTCATTATGGATGAAGCCTTTTCCGATATGGCATCTGTAGGAGAATTTCAGGCAAGTGAAGATTATATGCCATTTGTACATAAATTACAAAATGGGGAAGAAAATACGATTACCGGGAATTTGCAGGTGTCAGTCTGCGGCGGTAATACAGCAAATTCCGAGTTTGAGTTTTTAACAGGAAATACAATGGCTTTTCTGCCACAGGGAAGTATTCCGTACCAACAGTATATTACAAAAGAACTGCCTGCAATTCCGGCTTATTTAAAGAGTCTTGGCTATCAGACCATTGCTACACATCCGTATTATGCAAGCGGATGGGAGCGGGATGAAATTTATCCATTGCTGGGATTTGAAAGAAGTATTTTTATTGATGAATATGAGAAAACGAATAAGCTGCGTTCCTATATCAGCGATGATGCCTGTGTGGATAAAATCATCGAATTGTATGAAGCAAAAGAGGAAGATACGCCATTATTTGTCTTTCAGGTGACAATGCAGAATCACGGAGGCTATACAGAAGAATATACGAATTTTAAGCCGGATATTACGGTAGATGGAATTGACAACATTTCGGTTGAACAGTATTTGTCTCTTATCAAACGTTCGGATGCAGCTTTGGAAAAGCTGGTATCTTATTTTGCCGAACAGGAGGAGAAAACGCTGATTGTCTTTTTTGGTGACCATCAGCCAAATGATGCGGTTGCCGGACCGCTCCTGAAGCTGAATGGAAAGAGGGTCGCTGATTTGACAGAGGAAGAATTACAGATGCGCTATGAGGTGCCGTATGTGATTTGGGCGAATTATGATATTGAAGAAACAGAGGCAGACACCAGTTTAAATTATCTGGGTGCAAGGGTACTTGAACTGGCAGATATTCCGCTTCCGGCTTACCAGAGTTTTTTGATGGAGCTAAGTAAAACTTATCCAATTGTTTCAGCGATGCAGGTACAAAAGGCTGATGGAACAAAAGGCAGTGTAAAGGATGAAAAAGAAGGACTGCTTGACTATCAGAAATTGCAGTATTATCAATTGTTTGAGGAGTAAAGAGTTGAAAGGGAAGGAATGTGTCAACCGGGAAAAATGGAAGGAACAGATGCCGCTTATTATGGCATTTATGATACCGCTTGTGATTGCGCTTGCAGTGTGTATCGACCATGGGGTGTATCCGTTCGGTGAGCGGAGTATTTTACAGGTGGATATGTATCATCAATACTGTCCATTTTTCACGGAATTGATGGAAAAAATAAAAAGTGGCGAAAGCCTTCTTTATTCGTTTGATATTGGTCTGGGAGCAGACTTTGTAACCTTATACGCTTACTATCTAGCCAGTCCGTTAAACTGGCTGCTCTTGTTATGCCCGAAAGGCTCTGTAATTGAATTTATGACCATTTTAACACTGCTTAAGTTTGCGTTATGTGGTCTGACCTTTGCTTATTATCTGAAGTGCCATTATCACGTGAACCGGTTGTCCATCAGTATTTTTGCGACGGCTTATGCATTGTCCGGCTATATGGCAGCTTATTCCTGGAATATCATGTGGACGGATTGTCTTGTACTGCTTCCATTGATTGTTCTGGGATTGGAGCGGTTGGTAAAAGAGGGCAGATGCAGCCTT
>CAMGET010000355.1 GCA_946055175.1 uncultured Roseburia sp. | reverse complement strand
TACGTTCTATTTTATCTTAAATCACTCTATTTTACAACCAAATTAGTAAAAAAGTCGTACACATTTTTCCATTCCGAAATTTGTGTACGACCTGTTTTTTACTGATTATTTTCGAGTGGTACTAAGTACTGTACTCTTCTATTTTCCTTTTCTGCGAGGTATGATTTATCGCCGGATGCATGAAGCTCTGCAAGATAAAGATGATGATTTTTCATAATCTCTTCGTTTTTCTTGCCAAGAATCAGCATAGCAATGCTCGAACACTGGTCTGCTGTACGTTCAAAATACGTAAGTGCATCCATAAATACCAATCCTGCATTAATATTACAAATTCCCTTACAAAGCCGGTCCGTATGACGGTTCTTCAATAAAAGTACCATGTCATCGATGACTTCCTCTAAAGGTTCAATCCGGCAGGTAATGTAATCATTATCTTTTTCCAGTGCTTCAACGGTAAGTCTTAAGATTTCCTGCACGGCGTCTGTAAGAACATCCAGCTCATGCTGCGCACTTTCTGAAAAAGCAAGCGAAGAATCATTCATTTTCTTTGCCATCTCATCAAAGTTTATCGCGTAGTCTCCGATACGTTCTATGTCATGAATACACTGCATCAGCAAATTACGCTGGCGGTTTTCATTTTCGGATTCCATATTATTTGACAATTCAATCAGATAATTATCTGCATTATCAGCAAACTGGTCTAAACGTTCTTCTGCTGCCGCAATTTTTTCGGCACGCACCTCATCATAGCCCTTCATCTGGCGGATACTGTATTCCATATTCTTCTTTGCTGTAAGCGCCATAGAAACGGCCGCTTTTGTTGTTTCTCCAAGGGCAACTGCCGGAACCGTCATCAACTTTTTATCCAAAGCTGCGATCTCAGGATAAACAAATTCTTCCTCTTCATCATCTTTTACAATGGCACATGCGATTTTTACTAAAGCTCCGGTGAACGGAAGAAGTACTAATGCGGTTACCAGGTTAAAAATGGTCTGGAAGTTTGCAATACCGCCACTGTCTACAATACTTTTCCACAAATCATGGAAACCACCGAAATGACGGATTAAGGACATACCTATCATAAATAAAATGGTACCGATGGTATTAAATACAATGTGTACAATACCTGTTCTCTTTGCATCCTTGGAAGAACCGATGGAGCAAACCATAGCTGTTGTCACACAAGTACCCAGATTAATACCCATAACAATCGGATATACCAATTCGAAGGTCATGACACCCGTAGAAGACATTGCCTGCAAAATACCCACCATGGCAGAAGAACTCTGTACAATAACAGTAAGTGCAAGACCTGTTACAATACCAAGCAGTGGCATATCACTAAAATAACCCAAAATATCAACAAACGCCTGCGATCCTGATAACGGTTCTACTGCATCTGTCATGGATAATAGGCCGGTAAAAAGCACGCCAAAACCAAGTGCTATCATTCCAACATTTTTACTTTTTTCCTTCTTTATGAACATGATTAATATTATACCGATAATTAATGCAACCGGAGCAAGCGTATCCGGTTTAAAGAAGGTCAATATGGAACCACCGGAGGAATCAATATCCATAAGTCGGATAATCTGGGCGGTTACGGTAGTACCGATATTGGCACCCAAAACAATACTGACGGCCTGCCTTAAATTTAAAATACCTGCACCAATCAAACCTACAGTTAAGACAATCGTCGCGGTTGAACTCTGGATGACTGCTGTTACAACTGCACCGGTAAGCATGCCCAAAAGCACATTATGGGTTAATTTACCAAGTGCATTTTTTAAAGCAGCACCCGAACCCTGCTTTAATCCATCGCCCATGATTTCCATTCCGTAAAGGAACATTGCCAAGCCACCGAGCAATTTTATAATCATTAATATAGCTTCCATTCAATTTCTCCTTTGTATTTGCAATTATGCCCACTATTTTAATAATACATTAGAAAATATTCTCTTGCAAGATTATTGTAAAATTTAGGTAAAATGTATGTAAAATAAGTAATATAATGAGTTTTTCGGTCAAAATGCAAAAAGGAGGTACCATCTCTGATACCTCCTTTTCCAATCACGCTAATTCCAATGCAATGTCCATCATCTTGCCGAAACCAACTTGACGCTCGTCCGAGCTTAATTCTTCTCCGGTATAGAGATGGTCTGAAATAGATAATAAACAAAGTGCTTTCTTACCTGCCTTTGCAGCATTCATATATAATGCTGCCGCTTCCATTTCTACACAAAGCACACCCATTTCTTTCCATTTATCATTTGCAGTAACATCTGCATTATAAAATGGATCAGAAGACAAAATGTTACCGACAACAACTCTGGTTCCCTGCTCTTTTGCAATGTCAATTGCTCTCTGCATCAATTCATAATCTGCAATTGGTGCAAAAGTTCCCGGCAATCCATACTGTGCTGCATAATTAGAATTCGTGCATGCACCCATTCCGATAACAATATCCTTTAACTGTAATTTATCGCTGAAACCGCCGGCAGAGCCAATACGGATAATACTCTCTACTCCATAGAAGTTAAATAACTCATAGGAATAGATTCCGATTGATGGCATACCCATGCCCCCACCCATAACTGAAATCTCTTTTCCCTTGTAAGTACCTGTGTAACCAAGCATGTTACGAACAGATGTTACAAGTCTTGGATTCTCCAAATAGGTCTCTGCAATATATTTTGCACGGAGTGGATCACCCGGCATTAAAACGGTCTTAGC
>CAMGET010000354.1 GCA_946055175.1 uncultured Roseburia sp. | reverse complement strand
CACTTATTCTAGCGCCCCTGACGCATCTATGCTTGGATTAACCGGTAAATAGACCGTGCTTTCCTCATTTTCCTGGAAAGAAGAATTCAATGCATTCAGCCCTGACTGTTCATAAGTGTTCGCCAAGCTAACCACATTATCTAAATCTGTTTCCCACAAATCTTCTTCTAAGCATACGCCAAAGTTTGCATAGCTGATATAGTAAGTACAGCGTAGGTAAGCATGATATTGTTTCGCCAGCAGATTTGAAAAATATGCAGCATAGCTCTTTCCATCTCCACCAACTGTTGCCTCTCCCAAAAATTCAGATAAAATCATAGAATCGGTAGATTCTTCTGACACATTCGACAAAACAGATTGTGTGATTGTCCAGTCCGGAAGGTGATTCGCAGTTGTCTGGAATCCATTTTTTGACAATGCACTACGAATCGTTCCAAACTGCAGTGCCATGCTCTCTGCATTCAGCGGATCTAAAACAATTGCTGTATCCGGGTTCGGAAGCCATGGTGCCATTTTATTCATTTCTGTTTCATTTGCAAAATATGGCTCTAAGCCAGTCATTAAGAAAATGCAATTGTTTGTATTTTCCGGATCACGAATGGACATCATCAAACGATAATTTCCTGTTCCGTCATCAAACGCATATTCCCATACATCCCAGCCTACCGGTTTCATCATTGAGAAGTATTTTCCCTGATACTGCTCATAGGAAAGTCCTACCGGAACCGGTTCCTCTACCGGCGGTGGCGTCTGTTGTGTTTCCGTATTCTGCGTTTGATTTGTTGGTGTATTTGTTCCGCCATTTAAATCCGGAACGGTATCTTTTCCGGTTTCTTGTTGTTCAATATCCAAAGAGCCCAAACCACCTGCCGTCTCTTTCCCGCCGCAGGCGCATAACCCAATTACCATTGTCACAATCATACCTAAAGTCAGCAATTTTTTCTTCATATCCGTAATCCTCCTAGTATTCCATGCTTGATAAAGCTTCTTCGCACAATTCAATATAATCATCGTAATTCTCGCAATTTTCCTTCACGCCATATACTCCTAAGGCGCAGCCGCCTGTGGTACGATCAGCCAGCACAAGTTTTCCGCTATAAATCCGGTTTGAAAACGTAAGTGTCATGGGATAAGAATAATATTCAACGCCCTGTATCGTTTCTACACTTCCTTTTCCAAATTCTGCTGCATCTGCTCCGATATAGGATGCTACAAATCCAGTATCTTTCGCAGCCAGTGCCAGAAAATCATCCCGGTTTCGAATCGGATTGCCGGCATCATCTTTGGTACAGGTTACACAAAGCATCATTGCATCATCCGAAGATGCAAGATAGCCGATTGTCAGTGTTGATACCTCTAAGGCATCCGGAAGTTCTATATTCATTTGGGTATCCGGATGTATGTACTGAGAAAAGGTATCTATAAAGACATCTCCATATGCATCCTCTGCCATGCTGAGGGTTTTGATTGCATAGTAGACTTCGGTGTTTAATTCCCCTGTTTCCTCCGAAACAGCGGTATATTGAATGTAATAATCTTCATAAAGTTCAATATACCGTTCAATCACGGTTTCTTTTGCACCATCACTTACAACATAACGAGTCATGTATAAGGTTTTGCCATCGATTGGTGTCTCGTATATTTTTGTCGATGCCACTTCTTTGAAGGTATCTAACATCTGCTCGTTTGATGCTTTAAAGTACTTCTCCGGTGTCATTCCCTTTTTATCTGTTTTCTTGATTAACAAATAAGGGGCGTTTCCTGTTTTATTTTTATAAATGGCTACCCCATCTGCTTCACTGTAAGCGGTCGTTTCTCCTGCCGGATACAAAAAGCAAAAATCAGCATCTGTGGATTCATACAATTCCATTCCATTCGTAATCGGTTTCCCTTTTTGGGTATCCGGTCTGTTTACCACGTAGGAGCTGCCACATGCTGTAAGTCCCAATGCAAGTGTTGTAAAAAACAGAAGGACTGTTAATTTTTTTCTCATACCCACACCTCCTACTCTAACATGCCCGCGTTTTCAAATGCCCGCGTTAAAACGATTTTAAATCTTTCGTCAAATCCATTGATTTCAAGGCTCATGATTAAGGATTCATACACCTCTTCGTATTCCGCAAGCGGCGTTAAAATTTCGATGGAGCGAAGCCACATAGAGCACTGTTCTTCATATGTCATTCCTGCATCCTCCAATGCATAAGCCATCATACTAATCAACGAACTATTTCTATGTACGCCGCCATTATCATAAGCTACATCATTCGGGTCTGCATAATAAGGGTCATTTATTGCGATTGGCTGACCGTAAAGTCGTGGATTACTCATAGAACGGATTGGGTTTCCACACTGTTCGCCGCATAACCAGTCTCTGTCATCGGTCATTTCTAACATCAATTCCATGAGATTTCCCATAATGTCACTGTATGCCTCATTAATGGCACCTGTAACGCCCAAATAACGGTTATCTATCATCGCATTGCTTGTAATTCCATGTGTAAACTCATGGCCTACCACATCCATAGCCTCCCAATAGCGGTTTTTCGGACTAAAAGCGATACAGCCCCAGCCATTATTGATTCCGAAATAACATGCATTATCTTGTTCCATACCAACGCACACTAAGATAGGTACACCGGTACCATCCACTGAATACAGTCCATAATCTGCGTAGAAATCATATGCCTCTATCACACGTGCATAGGCAAGCAATACATAAGATAACCAATTTTCTC
>CAMGET010000353.1 GCA_946055175.1 uncultured Roseburia sp. | reverse complement strand
AAATCTGTTTTTCATCTTTTATTTTCCACAAATTATAAAATTTCAAACTTTTTTGTTCTCGTTTAGTAATGGGGATTTTTTTAACCCAAATGTATTACGTAACAAGAAATAGTACGTAAGCGGAGGACAAAAGATATGTTTGAATGCAGAACGTTTATAACAGTAAAAGAGATCTGTCAGGTATTGAGTGTTTCCGAATCAAAGTCATATGCAATCGTTCGTGACTTAAATAAGGAACTTTCTGATAAAGGCTACATGGTAATCCCGGGTAGAGTAAGCAGAAAGTATTTCGAAGAAAGATTCTACGGAGTTGATTCATTTGAAAAGGAGGACGAAGATGGCAGTATATAAGGACAAGAAGAGAGGCACTTGGTATGTGTCGTTGTATTACACCGACTGGACAGGCAAGCAGCAGAGAAAATTAAAGAGAGGCTTCTCAACCAAAAAGGAAGCACAGGACTGGGAACGACATTTTTCATTGGAAAAAGCCAGTAGTCTTGATATGACCTTTGGGGATTTTTACAAACGCTATACCGATGATGTAAAGCCAAAGCTTAGAGAGAATACGTGGAAGTCTAAAGAATATGTAATCGAGTTAAAGATACTACCGTATTTTAAAGATTTGGTAATGCGTGAGATTACACCGAGAGATGTTATTGCTTGGCAAAACGAGATGCGTAAGTGTGAGTCGCAGGATGGTGAAAAATACAAAGGAACCTATCTTAGGAAGATGCAGGCGGAACTTTCAGCCATATTCAATCATGCGGTGAAGTATTACGAACTGCCAAAGAATCCGGCTGTAATTGCTGGTCCACTTGGACAGTACCATGCAGATGAAATGCTTTTTTGGACAAAGGAAGAGTATATGCGCTTCATTCCCGAGGTGGCGAATAAAACCTATTCCTATATGGCATTTGAGCTTTTGTATTGGTGTGGAATCCGAATCGGCGAACTGATGGCATTAACTCCTGCAGATTTTGATTTTGATAAGAATAAGCTTTCCATCACAAAGTCTTATCAAAGGATAAGCGGTAGGGATGTTATCACAAAGCCGAAGACTCCCAAAAGTGTACGTATGATTTCCATGCCGGAGAATGTGGCATTAGAAATGAAAGATTTCCTTGATAGCATTTATGGCATTGAACCGAGCGATAGGATTTTTGTAATTTCAAAGTCTTATCTGCACCATGAGATGGATAGGGGTGTAAAGGCAAGTGGGGTAAAGCGTATTCGTCTTCATGATTTAAGACACAGCCATGTTTCACTATCACAGGGTTATTTCTGGGACAGTCTATCCGACTGTCTCAGATAACCCTTTTTCCTTTGCTTCACGTTCTGCTTTCTCACGCTCATATTTGCGACGCATATAAGTACGGTTCCATGCACGCTTACGGCGTTTGCGGTCTTCTTCTTTTATCTGTTCAGGTGTAAGCTCCGGCATCGGAACATCCAGCTTACCCACATACTTGAGATAAATATCAATCTGCTGAATTCTGTCACCGGTTGATTTGTCTGCTTCGTGTACCACGATTTTATCAACAAACTCATGAATCATAGGAGTAGTAAGTTCTGTGAAATCTGTGTATCGGTGTACCAGTTCAATAAACTTATCTACATTATCAGCATTCTCCTGATAGTCAGCCAAAGCCTTTTCTAAAGTATCTACTGATAATTCCAATTCACTTTGTTCTGTTTCGTAGTCAGCCAAAAGCATTTCAAACCGCTTGTCACTTAGCTTCCCATTTACATTGTCCTCATAGATTTTCTTAATGAGGGTATTTAGTTCGTTGATACGTTTCTGCTCTCTGGAAAGCTGTTTTTTCAGTGTCTTTGCTTCGCTTTCCTGTTGGAGTTCTTTGGCACTGCGAACCTTTTCGATAAATTCCACTTCATGCTCTTTTACATAACTGCTGGTAGCCTTAATGGTTTCCAAAAGCAAATCCCTGATAACATCCGTGCGTACATGGTGCTGTGTGCATCTGTTTTCAAATTTGCTCTTTGCCTTACTGTAAGTGGAGCAGGTGTAATTGTCCTGTGCATTGGTATACTTTCCGGTTGGATTACCATCCTTATCCTTCTTTTCATAACCGCCGGTGCGGTGGTTAAACATCTTTGCACCACAATCTGCACAATATACCAGCCCTGTCAAAGGATTAATGTCACCTTTCTTGGTAGGGCGGTGCTTGGTTTCACGGATTTTCTGAACAGTAAGCCACGTTTCTTCGTCCACAATTGCTTCCTGCGTATTTTCAAATATAATCCAGTCCTCCGGTGAATTATGCACAGAATGTTTATCCTTGTAGGATTCCTTTCTGGTACGGAAATTTACTGTATGCCCCATATACTCAGGTTTTTTTACAATATCTGAAACAGTGGTGGCAGTCCATGTGTATGGTCTGCTCATGTCACAGCTTCCCCGGCAGGTTCCAAGCCCCTGCTTTGCAAGGTAATAGGAAGGTCTTTCGATTTTTTCATCTTTCAGAATCCTTGCTACCTGCATCGGTCCGTTTCCGTCTATGATAAGCTGATAAATACGTCTGACAACAGCAGCAGCTTCTTCATCTATAATCCAACGGTCTGGATCATCCGGGTCTTTCTTGTACCCGTAGATTGCGTTGCTTGTCAGATGCTTTCCATCCATCCCCTTGTTATGAAGTACGGACTTGATTTTCCGGCTGGTATCTCTTACATACCACTCATTCATAATGTTAAGAAACGGGGCAAATTCGTTACTGCCATCG
>CAMGET010000352.1 GCA_946055175.1 uncultured Roseburia sp. | reverse complement strand
AAAAACCGACTTCCGGACAGATTTTCTTTAACGGAGAGAATATTACAGAAAAATCAATAACAGAACGTGCCAATATGGGAATCAGCTTTGCGTTCCAACAACCGGTACGTTTTAAGGGAATTCAGGTATTGGATTTAATCCGTATGGCAGCGAATAAGAATCTTTCGGCAGCAGATGCCTGTGAATACTTATCAGAAGTTGGACTTTGCGCAAAGGATTATATTAACCGTGAAGTAAATGCTAGCCTTTCCGGCGGAGAATTAAAGCGAATTGAAATCGCAACCGTTTTGGCAAGGGGTACGAAGCTGTCAGTGTTTGATGAACCCGAAGCCGGAATAGACCTTTGGAGCTTTCAGAACCTGATTCAGGTGTTTGAACACATGCAGAAAAAGAATACAGATGGTTCGATTCTGATTATCTCTCATCAGGAGCGTATTTTAAATATTGCAGATGAAATTGTTGTCATTGCAAACGGACAAATTTCAAAGAAGGGACCTAAGGATGAGATTTTACCGCAGCTTTTGGGTACTACTTCCGCAGTTGATATGTGCAGTAAGTTTACACAGGGAGGGACGCAGTAATGGACCAGATTCAGAAACGGTTATTGGAAGAAGTGGCAGACCTTCATGATATTCCGGAGGGGGCATACAATATCCGTGCGAACGGAGAGATGGCTGCCAGAAATACAACCGCCAACATTGATATTATTTCAAAAGAAGATGGAAGCGGAATCGATATTAGAGTAAAACCGGGTACGAAAAAGGAAAGCGTTCATATACCGGTTGTATTAAGCAAAAGTGGTTTAAAAGAGGTTGTTTACAACGATTTTTATATTGGAGAAGACAGTGACGTGTTCATTGTTGCCGGCTGCGGTATTGACAACTGTGGAAATCAGGACTCTGAACATGACGGGATTCATCGTTTTTTCATAGGAAAGAATGCAAAGGTAAAATATGTGGAGAAGCATTATGGAGCCGGAGACGGATTGGGAAAACGTATTTTAAATCCGGGTACGGAAGTGTACATGGAGGAAGGCAGTTCCATGGAAATGGAAATGGTTCAGATTAAAGGTGTGGATTCTACAGAGCGAAAAACCATTGCTAAATTAAGAGCAGGTGCTAAGCTGGTTGTGAGAGAACGTTTGATGACACACGGAAAGCAATCCGCAGTCAGCGATTATATCGTAGAATTAAATGGGGAAGGTGCCAATGCGGATGTGGTATCGCGTTCTGTAGCAAAGGATGAATCTTATCAGAAGTTTGATTCCCGTATTGTCGGGAATGCGCCATGTACCGGACATACAGAGTGTGATGCGATTATTATGGGAAATGCAAAAATCCTTGCCATTCCGCAGCTGGAGGCAAATGATATTGATGCAGCCCTGATTCATGAAGCAGCAATCGGAAAGATTGCAGGCGAGCAGATTATTAAGCTTATGACTTTAGGGCTTACAGAAGAAGAAGCAGAAGAACAGATTGTAAATGGATTTCTGCGCTAAAGAAAAGAGGCATGTGTTATGACATTAAAAGAGCTAGAGATTGGTAAGTCTGCAAAAATAAATGCTGTCGGGGGAGAAGGCGCCCTCAGACAGCATTTTTTAGACATGGGAGTGATCCCGGGAGCTAAGGTTTCCCTGATTAAGTATGCACCGATGGGAGACCCGATGGAACTGGAAATCCACGGATACGGATTGACGCTGCGTGTCGCAGATGCCGAAAAGATTGAGATTACTCCGATAGAGGCAGAGGTACAGGCAGCAAAAAAAGAAAAGAAAAAGAAAATGGAACATCCCGGCTTAGGCGAGGGTGGAAAGTATCATTCGAAAAAAGAAGAAAATCCGCTGCCGGAAGGAACGAAACTGACCTTTGCACTGGCGGGAAATCAGAACTGTGGGAAGACAACACTGTTTAATCAGCTGACCGGCTCCAATCAGCATGTGGGTAATTTCCCGGGAGTTACAGTAGACCAGAAAAGCGGTGAGATTAGAGGACATAGCAATACTTTGGTAACCGATTTGCCGGGAATCTATTCGCTATCCCCGTATACCAATGAGGAAATTGTTTCCCGTCAGTTTATTTTAAATGAAAAGCCGACCGGTATCATTAATATCGTGGATGCGACAAATATTGAACGTAACCTTTATTTGACCATGCAGCTTATGGAACTGGAGGTTCCGATGGTTCTGGCGCTTAATATGATGGATGAAATGCGAGGAAACGGAGGTTCCGTACATATCAATGAGATGGAGGAGTTCTTAGGAATTCCTGTAGTAGCAATCTCGGCAGCAAAAAATGAAGGAATTACAGAATTAATTAACCATGCAGTGCATGTAGCAAAATATCAGGAAAGACCGGCCAGAACAGATTTTTGCGAGGAATCTGCAAACGGCGGAGCAGTCCACCGCTGTCTCCACGGGATTATGAATCTGATTGAAGACCATGCGAAAAGAGCCGGCATTCCGGTTCGTTTTGCGACGACTAAGGTGGTAGAAGGCGACACAGCCATTTTAGAAGCCTTAGAGCTGTCTGAAAATGAGAAAGAAATGTTAGAGCATATTATCACGCAGATGGAAGAAGAACGCGGTTTAGACAGGGCAGCTGCAATTGCAGACATGCGGTTTGCGTTCATTAAGAAACTGGTAGGAGAATGTGTGGTAAAGCCAGGAGAAAGCAAAGAGCGGGAACGAAGCCAGAAACTGGATCAGATTTTGACCGGAAAGTATACCGCAATTCCGATGTTTATCGTGATTATGGCAGCT
>CAMGET010000351.1 GCA_946055175.1 uncultured Roseburia sp. | reverse complement strand
ATTCGGGTAGAGGTTACATCAACCAATACGGAAATCTGGGTTACTGGAACTAAGAATGCTGGCAATACCACAGTCTACAAGGCTGCACCGGATACTTGGGAAAAAGCTCCGGAACCATACAGTTTTACGATGTATTATTACAATCCGGATTTATCCGTGGATGATATTGAAAAAGTGGATTTGTGGATGTGGAATGCTGGTTTAAACGGTGCCTATGCATTTACGGATAGGTGGTATGATGTTGATAATGATGTAACATGGTTTAAACAGACGATTACTACTACCGATGATCAGATTGGTAATACTGCTGGATTAAAGGCAAGATATGATAATACATCATCCAATAATGGATGGGACGGTGGCTCTGATACTGCAGATCGTTCCTTTACCATTTCAGGTGTTGCGAATGAGACTTGGTATTATGTGGATGGACAGAATCCGGTAAGTGAGAAGCCGGTAATTAAAACATCTGCTCCTAGATATTTTGTATTAGATTATGTAAATGACGGATTGTATGAGACAGGTGTTACACCACAGTTCTATACATGGACAAGCGGCTATGCAGCAGCATTAAAGAATTTCACATATGTTGGAAATGGAAAATGGACTGTAACAGTTCCTGTAAAAGATTCTTGTTCAAAAGTGGATTACGTAATCGCTTTAGATTCGTCAAGTGATCCATGGGTGAAGGACGGTGGAGATCATTCTATCGAATTTCCAATTACTCAGAGAGTAGTATATGCAAAGATGACAACTGGTGGAGAACCAGAACTTGCAATGCCATATAATACGGGATATCAGGTTTTGGCTGGACAGAATCAGACAGTATTCTACTATCGTGATGATGATGCATTTGTTGGTAGTACCTTGAAGGATATGTTGGTTTCTGTAGATATAAATGGAACAGAGTATCCTATGACCTACAATGATGCAACCAAGCGTTTTGAGTATACAATGAGCGGCTTGGAAAGCGGAAAAACATACTATCACTATAAGGTTGGAAGCGAGTATGTAACAGATGCGTTCAATGCAAATAGCGGAAGTTATAATAGCGCAGATTATTCTTATTTCGAGTATTATAAGTTAAACGCAACCATCACAGCAGAAGTGATGAATCCAACCTTTAACTACAATGAAAATAATGTAGTAAAATTTACTGTAAATCAGGACAGCTCAGATGCTCAGAAATTCGAGGTTGCCAGTGCAACAATCGATGTATCTTCTCTTGGAGGAAGCAGCGAATTGACAATCGAGCCTGAGTTACAGGCAGTTACAATTTCAGCCACTACCAGTACTTCCTTAGGAAAGAAAACATTGCCTATTACTGTGACGGATCAGTATGGAAATGAATTTACCACGAGCGTAAATGTGGAAGTTGTAAATCGTGTAAAGAAAGATGCAGATGATTTTGATTGGGATGAAGCAGTCGTTTACTTCATGCTGACAGACCGTTTCTTTGACGGAAATACATCAAACAATACAGCAAGCGGAGCAGATACTTATGGCGCTAATGAAGGACTCTACCATGGCGGAGACTTTGCCGGAGTTACTGCAAAGTTGGATTATCTGAAGGAATTGGGTGTAAATACAATTTGGATTACACCTATCGTAGAGAATATTCCGGGAGTTACCGTGTCAGGTGATGGCAAGGAGGATGTTCCTTACAATGCTGCATATCATGGATATTGGGCAAGTGATTTTACAAAGTTAAATCCTACATTAGGAACAACAGATGAGTTTCAGACAATGATTAATGAAGCTCATAAGCGCGGTATGAGAATCATGGTTGATATCGTAATTAATCATGCTGGATATGGGACAGAAGATATTTTTGGTGACATGATTCGAGATAAGAGTATCGGAGAGGGTGATATCTTATCATGGCAGTCAGGCATGCCGGACTTTGCAACAGAGGATCCGGATGTAAGAGCTCAGCTCGTAGCATGGCAGACATCATGGATGAAGGATTATGGAGTAGACTATTTCCGTGTTGATACTGTAAAGCACGTAGAGAGTACCACATGGGCAGCTCTTAAGAATTCTACCACAACAGAGAATCCGGCATTCAAGATGATTGGTGAATATTACGGAGCAGGATATGCAGCCAATGGTAAGACATTAGGAACAGGTCAGATGGACGCAGCTCTTGACTTTGACTTTAACGACCAGGCATCAAGCTTTGTAAGTGGAAATATTTCTTCAGTTGAGAAATTCTTAGCTGGAAGAAATGCAGCATTAAATAACACCTATATGACAGGCCAGTTTTTGAGCAGTCATGATGAGGATGGATTTAAGCAGTCATTAATGAGTGGAAAAGGTTGGTCAGAGGAACAGGCAACATCAGCTTCTTTAGTAGCAGCTACATTACAGCTTACTGCAAAGGGAATTCCGGTTATCTATTATGGAGAGGAAGTTGGTTTAACAGGTCTGAACAATTATCCATATCAGACCAATCGTTATGACATGGATTTCTCTCTTGCAACGGAAAGTAATGTGACATACATGCATTACAAGACAATGTTAAATATTCGTAAGGAATACTCAACTGTATTTGCAAGAGGAGATAGAAATGTTGTAGTAAGTTCTGATGAAGAAGGATATGATGTTATGTCAAGAACATATGCTGGAACTACATTATATGTTGGAATGAACATCAAGGATACTGCAAAAACAGTTCAGATTCCAGTTGCCGGAGACAAGAATACTACATACACGGATTTGTATAGTAACACCCTTTATGTTGTGAATGAAAATGGAATGCT
>CAMGET010000350.1 GCA_946055175.1 uncultured Roseburia sp. | reverse complement strand
TATGCATATAAATATGTACTTGGAGAAGAAGGGAAGTTCGTGATATGGGTAATTTGATAAAAGTATTCGCAAGTTTTACAAAAACGCAACTGGCACTTTTAAGCATTTTAGGGGTTGTGGCACTTGGAGGAATCGGTACAGGAGTGTATCTTGTAGTGGACTATTTCGCGGAGGTTGAAACTGTCGCAGATGTAGAAACAGAAACCGAAGAGATTGTTACACAAACCGAAGAGATGATTGCAGTTGTAGAGGAAACGGAAAAAGAGACAGAAACCGAGACGGAAACAGAAACGGAAGCCGAGGCAGAACCGATTCTTGTTAATCTAGTAGGAAGTTCCATCGAAAAAGACTTAAAAATAAAAATACAGGATGAGAGCCAGAATAATATCAAAGGGGAAGAATTTTATATTTCCGTCACTCCTGATAAAAAGAAAGCAAAGTCCAGTATTTATAAAGATGATGATCATGATGGCATCATTTATATCAAAGATATTGATGGCGGAGACTATCTGGTCGCATTATCTGAAATAGAAGGGTATTATACAGATAAAGAGAATATCAAGGTTACTGTAAAAGAAAAAATTGAGTATGTAAAGGTGGAAGTGAAGGACGAGATTAAGTCGGAAGCGGAAGTTTCACCAAGCGAAGATGCAGAGACCTCAAAGGAAGTTGTGGAAGAAGCAGTTGTTCAGGATACGGTACCGCTTTTAGATAGGAATTGTACCTCAACAGCGATATCAGCATCTTCCTTAAATAAGGACCAATACATTACAAGTAAGGTTTCTTTAGGTACGGCAGTCGAAAAGATTTTACCGGAAGGTACAGCAGTTGCATTTAGAAAAAGCATTACCAGAGTTGGTACCGAAGGTGGGGACCCTATTCCGGGTGATAACACGAATGTGATTACATGTATCATTACGCATGTTTTCTCTGATGGAAGTACATCGGTCGAGCAGAAAGTAGAGGGTGTAGCAGGAACGATTGTAGATGTAAATCAGTATGAAGGCTATACTTCCGATTATACCGGAGGAACAACCTATACGATAACAGAGGGCGTGACAGCTTTTACCATTAATTGGACCAAAATAGAAGTTACACCGGCTGAAATAACCTGTATTATTACACATACATTTTCCGATAAAAGTGAAACGATTCCACAGGAAGTAAAGGGTGTGGCAGGAACGGTTGTAAATGTAAATCAGTATGAAGGCTATACTTCCGATTATGCCGGAACAACCTATACCATAAAAGCAGATGAAACTGCATTTACAATTAACTGGACAAAAAAGGTAACGATTGCAACTGCAAAGGTGTCTATGCCGGAAACAGCACAATTGTTTGTTTCCAAACTTGATTCTGCAAACCATATGACACTTGCCGTTACCGTTGAAGATAACAATGAGACAAAAATCGTTGATGCAGCGGGAATTACTTGGAGTCTGAAGGACGATACAGTGGGTGGCATTGTATTAAGTGCGACGACCGGCTCAAGTATATCAATTTCTACCACGAGCGGTACTTCAAAAGAGGGCACTGTGACAGCGGTTGCTACGGTTCCTTATAAAGTGGGCACAGAACAAAAGGTGACAACACTGGAATGTGTTATTACAGTGAAAAATGATACTTATGATGCTTCAAAGATTTTGACAGATGATGCGAATAGAATGCTTTATACGGATAACGATTGCACCAAGGTTGCAACAGTAGCGGATCTGGTGGAAAAAGGTGTAACCACATTTTATACAGATCCAAAGTATACAGGATGGCAGACGCTTGATGGTAAGTTGTATTACTATAATTCAAATAATCAACCTGTAACGGGTGAGCAGGTAATTGGCGGTATTAAGTATACATTCGGACCGGATGGTGCCTTGACACAGGGAGCATCATCAACCGGCATTGATGTGTCAAAGTGGCAGGGAAACATTGACTGGACGGCAGTAAAGGCAGCAGGCATTGAATTTGCAATCATTCGTGTCGGATACAGAGGTTCCCAGACAGGTGTATTGGTCGAAGACCCGTATTTTAGACAAAATATTAATGGAGCAACAGGAGCAGGAATTAAAGTAGGAATCTATTTCTTTACGCAGGCAATTACTGAGGCAGAGGCAGTGGAAGAAGCAAGTATGGCACTAAGTCTTACACAGGGATATAATCTGGCATATCCGATTTTCGTGGATTCAGAAAACGGAAGTGGCAATGCGAGAGCAAATGGTCTGGATAAGGCAACCAGAACAGCCTGTGTGAGCGCTTTCTGTAAGACTATTCAGAATGCCGGACGTAAAGCAGGCGTATATGCAAGCAAGAGCTGGTATAATAGAAAATTAGATACCAGCCAGTTAAACAACTACTGCATTTGGGTAGCACAGTATAATTCGGAATGTACCTATACAGGTCGTTATAGTATCTGGCAATATACTTCAAAGGGAAGTATCCCGGGAATTAACGGGAATGTTGATTTGAATAGAAGCTATATGTAAGAGGAGAAAATGGGATTATTTCGTCAATTGATTGAAGTAATCTCATTTTTATTTTCTTTTCAGAACACTTTCGTGTATAATTAAGCTTAGGAAAAAAGTACTGCTTCGGAGGTGGGCTATGCGAAAGGAAGTTTCGAAAATAATTTACTATGTAATACTGCTTGGAATGATACTTTGCCTTTCTGCTTGTACAGAAAATGCAGATGCAGAAGAAGCAGGTACGGAAAATATAGAAAGCACAGAACAGGTGCAGGAAAAGCAGCTCTATGAATATACAGAAGCGGATTTCAT
>CAMGET010000349.1 GCA_946055175.1 uncultured Roseburia sp. | reverse complement strand
GGACGGGACTTACACTACTGAATCATGTGGGCCCATTCTTGTAAACGAATGTTTTGAGCTATCTTTGAGTATTCCGGCTCCCGTTGAGCCACCTGTCCGGAGTTTGAGAGCCACCATTCCGGCAGCATAGAGCCACTATTCCGGCGGTTGAAACCATCATTCCGGTAATTCGGAAACCACTATTCCGGCACAAGGAAATCAGGATTCCGGACTTGTGGAAACCGTTGTATAGATTCCTTATACTGTATTCATGCACCGATTGGTGTAAATACACTATAAGGAGGGTCAAAACCATGACCAAGTATCGCGAAATTATCAGACTTCGCAGTCTGGACTTCAGCGAACGGAACATTGCATTAAGTTGCAGCGTGTCCCGAAACACCGTGTCAAAGGTTCTCAAAAAAGCTGATGAGTTAAATATCTCCTGGCCGCTTGATGAAACCATGACCGATGATGCCTTGGAAAGTCTTCTCTTTCCTAAAGAAAAGTCAGCTACTAATAAACGTATGCCTGACTATGCTTACATTCGCAAAGAATTGTTGCGGAATGGTGTAAGCAAAAAGCTCCTGTGGAGCGAATACTGTGAGGATTGCCGTATGGCAGGCGAAGAGCCTCTCATGTATTCACAGTTTTGCTATTACATCCAGCAGGATGAGCAAAAACGGAGAGCAACCATGCACATACCACGCAAACCCGGCGAACAGGTTGAAGTGGACTGGGCTGGAGATCCGGCTCATATCATTGATCCTGATACCGGCGAGATTACAGAAGCATGGCTCTTTGTCGGCGTTATGAGTTATAGCATGTACGCCTACGTGGAAGCATTCATCAATGAAAAACAGAAGGCATGGATTACTGCCCATGTGCACATGTATGAATACTTCGGCGGAGTTGCCAAGATACTCGTTCCTGATAACTGCCTTACGGCTGTTTATCACACAGGAGACTGGTATACTCCATCATTAAACACCACATACCATGAATTAGCTGAACATTACGGAACAGCAATTATTCCGGCACGGATACGCAAACCCAAGGACAAGCCTGGCGCTGAAGGAACAGTAAGAAATGTATCTACATGGATTACTGCAGCCCTTCGGAATGAACAGTTCTTTTCTCTGGCTGAATTAAATTCCGCCATTAGGGAAAAACTTGAACAGTTCAATGCTAACACCTTCCAGAAAAAAGAAGGTAGCAGGCGTAGTCTGTTTCTTGGGGAAGAAATGCCACTACTGGCAACGCTGCCTGCTACCCGCTTTGAACTCAGCGACTGGAAAGTCGCTACCGTTCAGTTTAATTATCACATCGCAGTAGACAAGATGTACTACTCCGTGCCTTATCAGTATATCAAAAATAAGGTCGATGTGCGAATAACAGAAACAACGATTGAAATATTTATGAATCACAATCGGATCGCCTCCCACAGACGCCTTTATGGACGTCCTGGGCAGTACTCCACTCAGTCTGGGCATATGCCACAAGACCATCAGAAATATCTGGAGTGGAATGGTGATCGCTTTCGTAAATGGGCGAATCAGATTGGACCAAACACATATGAAGTTGTAAATGCACTACTTACCTCCGGCAGGGTGGAACAACAATCCTATCGAAGCTGTATGGGACTGTTAAAGCTTGCGGAAAAACATTCTCCACAAAAACTGGAACTCGCATGCCAGAAAGCATTAAGCTATTCCGGTTCTCCCAGCTACAAAAGTATCAAAAATCTTCTGGTCACTTTAAAGGATAATGATATCCCCGAGACTCATGAAGAGAATAAAACTAATTCATACGGCATCACAAGAGGTGCCAGATACTATGCCAATAAATCAGGAGGTAAGCACAATGATTAATCAAAGTACAACAGACAAACTTATTGAAATGCGTCTCACAGCTATGGCAGATGCATTCCGTATACAAATGGATGACAACTCTATGAAGGATATTTCCTTCGAAGATCGTTTTGGTATGCTGGTTGACGTCGAATATACCAGCCGCAAAAACAATCGTTTAAAACGTATTATACGCAACGCCGAACTTGAACAACCTGATGCCTGTATTGCCGGCATTGACTATCGTTCAGGGCGAAAGCTCAATAAAGCACTTATTAACCGTCTCGCCACCTGCGAATACATTGCAGAGTATCGAAACATCTTTATTACCGGCGCAACCGGAAGCGGCAAGACATACATGGCCTGTGCTTTCGGCATGGAAGCCTGCAAGCAGTATTACACAGTAAAATATGTTCGTCTTCCTGACCTGCTTCTTGATTTGGAAGCTGCCAGAAATGATGGTACATTTACAAAAGTGCTTTCAAAATATACCAAACCCTTGCTGCTCATCATTGATGAATGGCTGTTGCTAAAACTTAATGAATCAGAATCCAAGAATCTCTTTGAACTGATACATAAGCGCAGGAAAAAGTCTTCCACTATCTTTTGTTCCCAGTTCAGAGAAGAAGGATGGTACGACCGCCTGGGTGGTGATGATAACCCACTGGCAGATGCCATCATGGATCGAATCGTCTATGATGCATACAAGATCAATATCGAAAGCAGTGATCCATCAAAGGACATATCCATGAGGGAGGTCTATGGTATAGATCAAAACATGATACAGTAGTTAATAACAAGGTGGCTCTGTTTGTCCGGAAAGGTGGCTCTCGCCACGCCGGACAGGCGGCTCTGCCGCAACGTAATATTCAACCGACATTCCGGAGGAGAGAAACTCTTTGATTGGCTTGTTTACCACTTATCAGGTAGTGCGGTATTGTCA
>CAMGET010000348.1 GCA_946055175.1 uncultured Roseburia sp. | reverse complement strand
TATAATCATGAATTGGTAGATATGACAGACATGATGCAGGAGATGCTCCGTGAGTTTAGACAGGAGATGCAGATGTCGGGTAGAGAGGCATAAAAGAATGAAATGTTATAGTTGTGGAACGCAGCTTGATGCAGGTATCATCTGCCCGGGCTGTGGAATGAACGTTAGAATATATAAGAAAATCATCATGGCATCCAATGCTTACTATAATGCAGGTCTGGAAAAGGCGAATGTGCGTGATTTATCAGGGGCAATTGACAGCCTTAAAATCAGCCTGCGTTTTAATAAGATGAATACTGATGCCAGAAATCTGCTGGGACTGATATATTTTGAGATGGGAGAGACCGTTCTGGCTTTGACGGAATGGGTACTGAGCAAGAATTATCAGCCGGAGAATAACCGCGCAAGCCATTATCTGGACCAGATTCAGAATAATAAAGGAAGCCTGGATGCAATTAATCAGACAATTAAGAAATACAATCAGGCATTGCTATATTGCAAACAGAATAGCAGGGATTTGGCAATTATTCAGTTGAAGAAGGTGCTGGCGTTAAACCCGAAGCTTGTGGCAGGACATCAGTTACTGGCATTGTTATACATTCAGGAAGGTAAATTTGACCTTGCAAAGAAGTCACTGCGTAATGCAGGCAAGATAGATGTTAATAATAAAGTGACACTTCGTTATCTGAAGGAAGCAAATATCGGTTTACGAGAACAGAATCCAAATCGAAAACCAAAGAATGAAGAGTTGGTTTCTTACCAGAGCGGGAATGAAACTATCATCCAGCCAAAGTATTTAAAAGATACTTCCGCCTTTAGTACGATTATCAATATGGTAATAGGTATCATAATCGGTGTTGCAATTACCGCTTTTTTGGTGGTTCCCGGAGTAAGAAGTGCAGCGCAGAGTGCTGCAAAGGAAGAGGTTTTAGAGGCAAATAATACGATTTCTTCTAAAAATAATACGATTGCCTCTTTAGAAGCCCAGATTGAAGGGCTTTCCGAGCAGATTACTGACATGCAGTTATCCGGAGAAGATGCAGCTTCCAAGGTGGACAGTTATGACCAGCTTCTTTATGCATATACAAAGTATGAGGAAGGGGATACGGATGCAGCAGGAGATGCACTCGGAACAGTTGACGAAGGCCATTTAAGCGAGAATGCCCTGCAGATTTATAAAACGATTTATGCAAAGGTAAATGAAGCGTATCTGGAGAGTCTGTTTGCGGATGGATACCGGGCATACAGCGAGGCAAGATACGAGGAAGCAATTGAGAATCTGAAAAAAGCGGTCGACCTGGATGAAACCTACCAAAATGGTGCGGCTCTATATTACCTGGCTCAGGCATATCGTAAAAACAACGATTTAGAGAGTGCAAAACCGTATTATCAGAAGGTGATTGAACTTTATCCGGATACGGAACGTGCGGCAAACGCGAAGAGATATGTAGAACAGTAAAAAGAATAAGCTTACAAAAGACGTCAAAGAGAATTTGGCGTCTTTTTTATGCAAGTTGTGGAAAAGGAAGGGTGGATAAATGCAGACAAAATATGAAGTACAGGAACCGAATTTAATTGTATGGGTTCCGAAAGAGTTAGACCATCATCATGCAGATATTCTGCGGGGGGAGGTGGAGCTGCTGCTTCACATTCATCGGATAAGAAATCTGATTTTTGATTTTGCTGAGACGGAGTTTATGGATAGCTCCGGTATCGGTGTCTTAATCGGAAGAAGCCGCAATCTCGGTTATCAAAATGGTATTGTATATGCGAGAAATCTGAATCCGCATGTGGAGAAAATATTTAAGGCTTCAGGTCTTGATAAAATAATTTATATGATTTCGGAGGAAACAAAGCAATGAAAACAAATCAGATGCAGTTGATTTTTGATGCGCGCTCTGTCAATGAGTGCTTTGCCAGAGTTGCTGTTGCAGCTTTTTTAACGGATTTAAATCCTACACTGGATGAACTGGCAGATATTAAGACTGCCGTTTCAGAGGCGGTTACAAATGCAATTATACATGGATATCAGTCAGGGGAGAATAAGGTACGTCTGTACTGTACGGTCAGGGAAAATAATGTAGAAATTATTGTAGAAGACGATGGTGTGGGTATTGCGGATGTAAAAAAAGCAATGGAGCCTTTTTATACAACAAAACCGGAACTGGAACGTTCCGGTATGGGATTTGCCTTTATGGATGCCTTCATGGACGAGCTGGAGGTAACGTCGAAACCGGGAGTGGGTACAAAAGTGGTAATGAGAAAACGAATCGGAACACAGGACTGAAATCTATGCGTGATATGTCTGAGCTTATTAAACGGGCACAGGAAGGAGATAAAGGTGCGTTAGATCAGATGATTTCAGAAAACCTGGGACTGGTACATAGTATTGTGCGCAGGTTTGAGCACCGGGGATGCGACAGAGAAGAGCTTTTTCAGACCGGCTGTATCGGACTGATAAAAGCAATTGAAAATTTTGATTTGTCCTTACAACTGGCATTTTCAACTTATGCGGTTCCGATGATTATGGGAGAAATCAGGCGTTTTCTAAGGGATGATGGAATGGTGAAGGTAAGCAGAACCTTAAAGGAAAATGGATATAAAGTCAGTAAAGCCAGAGAACTGCTTGTTAATGAATTGGGAAGGGAACCAAGCCTATTGGAAATAGAAGCGTTGACAGAATTGACAAAGGAAGAAATTGTGATGGCAATGGAAGCGAACCGTGAAGTGGAATCTATTTACCAGCCTGTCGCAGGTACGGATGGGGATGAGA
>CAMGET010000347.1 GCA_946055175.1 uncultured Roseburia sp. | reverse complement strand
GTTTCGCCTTTTATCTCATATCCTTTTGCACGGATAAGGTCAAGAAAGTCCTCGTAAGTCTCAGCAGTTTGGATAGCTTCGTCAATGTCATTTTTGAGTCTGGTTTTCCATGAGGAATTGTTTTTATTGGAGAGCCATTCCTTGTATGTTTTTCCACGCTGGTCAGTTGGTGGCAGGACGGATAACTGATGCTCGGAACACAGCTCATCATTCAGATGTCGTATGTGATAGTAGGTCTTTTTACAGTCATGGTATTTCTCATGATTGATGTTATCTGCAGCACAGAAAATGATGTGGTTGTGAACGTGTCCTTTGTCAATGTGGGTAGCCACAATGTAAGAGTATTTTCCTTCCAGAAGTTTATCGGCAAGCTCTATGCCGATTTGATGAGCTTCCTTATAAGATACTTCTCCGGGCATAAATGCCTGTATTAGATGAAAGGCTTTGTTTGGGTCTGCCTGATTGGTTTTTGACAGGGCAAACTTGAAATCAAAAGCAGCAGTTTCCGGACTGCATCCAAAGGAAGAAATGAGAATGCTTTCATCTGTCTTTGCAGGGTTGCAGATGTAATCTACTGCTTTATTGACGGTTGCTTGGATAGCATGGATTTTTGTGATTGCCATACCTGTTTCATCAGCTCCTTTACTTCTTTTACATCGGCTTCATAGACGTTGCCTGTGGCGTTCATACGCTTGGCAATCTGGTTTAAATTGTTCCCGATGCGAGAGAGGATTGTGTTGTATTCCCGTAGGTGCTCATAGTTTACATCATAGACATATACGTACAAAATCAGATGCCGGATAAAGGCGGATTTGCTTTTCATATTGGAGGCTTTCCACTTCTGTTCTAGGATGTACTGTTCATCATCGCTCAGATATATTTTCAATTCATTTTGTCTTTCTCTTTTTGCCATTGCTTTGTCCTTTCCCTTCCTTATTTATGAAGAAAATTTTCTGATATGCCGTATCCAGCGGTGTGTTTTTGAACGTAAAAATTCAGAAATTCCCGTGGAGTAATTGCTGAGTTTTGGAGTGCAAAGGGGGTCAGGGGGATATGCCCCATGCAAGCCAATTTTCTCAAGTTTCTACTTGGAAGAAATTTGGGGAAATGGTGCCTGTGAGGGAACACAGGCAGTGCTTGCTATCTTTGGCAAATTGCCCGCAGGGAATTTGCGAGTTTTAGGCTGCATAGGCAGCCTGTCCAAAACTCATACGGGCGATACCGCCCATTTATGGACAGCGTCCGGCTGTCCGGCTTCGGAGAACGGCATAGGTAATAAAAAAACTGCCACGGTTCACAGCAGGCATCAGATGCCTGTGAAGTTCCATAGCAGTTTGTGTGTCTTTTTATGAATTTGTGATTTTATCCATAAAAGATTTTAGCAACCAGAAGCTGCAAAGTCAATAAGAGAAAGCAGGAGAGAAAAGAGTATTTATTTTGGGATAAGTTTAGTTGATTGTATCAAAAGTGGTTGCGGAAAAAAGCCTGTTTTAATATGAAAGGTTTTTTCCGGTTCGTTTTTTACAATGAGATTGGAGAATTTACAGAAAGGAGGTAAAGCATGAATACGGCAGATCGCAGAGCTGAAATAATAAATATTCTGCTTGTCAGACGTCGCATTACGGCGAAAGAACTGGCAGACGAATTTCATGTTACGGTTCGCACAATACAAAATGATATTCAGGCTTTATCTCTTGGTTTTCCAATCTATACGAAACAGGGAGGCGATGGTGGAATTTTTGTTGGAGAGAATTATAAGCCGTATATGAATACGCTGACTCCTCTTGAACTGAAAGTTTTACAGGAAATGTATGAACTGGCAGAGGGGATACATAAGAAAGTTTTATTACAGATTATCTGCAAGTATGGACCGGATAAGCTGGAACTCTAATCTTGTCATTCCGCTAAAGCACATAATTTTTACAACACCGTTCATAGCAGACGGAAGTGTGCTTATGTGCTTTTTGGACTGATAAGTCCAGAGTTGATTTTATCCAAAATGCAGGCAGGAGCCTGTGAATGTACCTTGACAATTTCATATACAAATGCGTACAGGACGTGTGGAATATGTGGAGCCACTATGCGGACACGCCAAGAGATACCTGCTTTCTTTTATAGAGAAGGTTCATACGAAGGAATACTGAAACTTGGTATTGAAGTTAAGGTAAGTAGCGAGGAATGTCTGGCAAAATGTGTAGCAGTTGCACGGGGCAAAGATACATATTTTTGATAATGATACTTCCGGAGAAATCCGGTCAATTTGGATGACGGTGCGATACCGATGTGGGCAGAGTAATGACCTGCCACCTGTATGGATTTTTTGTTATCTGCTGATGAGAGATAGGAGCATGGGTTCCTGTTTGTCATGGGCAGATAAAGTGCTGCCTATTTTATTAGGAAAGAGGTGATAGTTGTGGAGCGAATGAAAAATGGAAAGAGGTTTGTTCGCTACAAAGAGGGAGCAGAAATGTATAGTATGTGCCAGAGCAAGTTTGAGCAGATGGCAAAGGATGCAAAGGCAATCTATAAGGTAGACAAGCTGGTGCTTGTCAACTGCGATATTTTTGAGGAATATTTGGAAACTTTTAGAATGTATGTGTGATGATTTTTATTCAAGAGATTTTGCAGTAGAAAACACTTGACTTTTCGTATACGGAAAGTATAATGGTATATAGAAGTGATTGGAGGTGCATACGGATGGCTAAAATGGGTAGACCAAAATATGATGCCCCAAAGCTGAATACATTAAGTGTAAGGGTAACAGATAGCGAGCTGCA
>CAMGET010000346.1 GCA_946055175.1 uncultured Roseburia sp. | reverse complement strand
TGCTACAGTAATTGTTTTTCAAAGTGTATATTGAGAGAAAAAGAGATGCTTCCTATTTTCTTTTTCGTTTGGGAACTTCTTACACGTGTACATCCGAAGAAAGAAAATTAGGAAGCATCTCTTTTTCTCTGATATAGACTTTTAAAAAACAATTAGTGAGCTAAATATCTATTACTTCAACTCCGGCCTAGTTGTATCCAAAACTTTTGATACATCAAACAAATCAGCCAAGGAATTTGGACGGGTAATCATATTATAACCATCCAAATTACATCGGGTCTGTCTTGCATAGTTATCTTTTACTGAGACGAAAGCTTTAGACCATACACCACAATAGATGTGGAAGCCTTTACTTTGTAGGAAACTCAGTTTGTCACTTGGGTAGTCGATTTCGGAACCGTATGGATAGATATATATATCCGTATCACCAACGAGGCTGCCGACTTCCTCAAACCATCTGTTTGTATCGCTTACAAAGTAGCTATAACTGATTTTCTTTGCATCACGGTGACCGTATCCATGAACGGCAAATAACCATCCGGTTTCTTTCATGCGGTCAGCAACTGCTTTTGCAGCAGCTTTGTCCTCCTCGAGAGTAGGGCTGTCAGTAAGATGGGTATCATAACCAAGAGTTCCCTCATAACCGGTTAAAGCGATGACACCTTTTGCTCCACGATAAGAAAAGTCAGGATG
This sequence comes from uncultured Roseburia sp., assembly GCA_946055175.1. Classification (GTDB taxonomy): domain Bacteria; phylum Bacillota; class Clostridia; order Lachnospirales; family Lachnospiraceae; genus Roseburia. The sequence goes on along the minus strand of CAMGET010000346.1, from coordinate 2,086 downwards.
TTCTTTTACAAAAGCATCTAAAATTGGAACAACATCATAGTCCCCAATGAATTCTTCCCCATTTTTGTCTATGTATAGATTTTTAACATCTCCGTTTTCGTCAATCAGAAGCTTGCGGGCAAAACCGTCTTTTTCCATATATTCGTAGTAGTTCACGTCATCTACAGACAAAACAAGGGGTTTTTTCCCTTCCGGGATCAATGGCTGATTTGCTACAAGCTTTGTGTTGCCATTTGCATCTGTTTCTTCACGGTAGATATCATGAATATCAATCAGAATAAAGCCATTTGCATATAGCTCATCCAACATAGCTTTGAATTCATCTACGGTAGTCATCCAGTAATTGTAACCGTTTGACATGTAATCGCCATCAAAGGCAAGCGAGGTGTCAGCAATTAATGAGTGAAAAAACACATGACGAACAGGCTCTGTATAAGGTACAAGAGCATTTTTTGCCTGTGTATAGGCATCTATTTTATTTCGTAATTCTTCATCCTGTGAGTACGCTTCCGGGGCACTTTGTAAGAGTGCGATTGCTTCATCGTAGTAATAGCCAAGAGCAAGTTTTTCAGCCTGGGCAAGAAGTGGCAGAAGCTGGTTGGCCCGGGTAACTGTGGCATTTATATTCTGCTGAAAAGAGGAAGAAGCAGGTGCAATTGCCATGACATCAGAAGAAACAGCGGTAGATGTACTACAGCCGGAAGCGAGTAAACTAAGTGCTAAAAGGCAAAAAATAACTTTGTGTTTCATGTTTTGACTCCATCCTATGTATTATATATATTATAATTTTACTATATCATGCTCAAAAAAAAGATGGTTACATTTCTATTACAAGAAATGGAAGAATTTCTTAATATTGGTTACAAAATTATACAAAATCTTAATTTATGATAAGTGTTAATAAGTTTGAGAGAAAAGATAGTTATACCTTACATAAAATAGATTGAGAATATTAGAAAGGCATGAGAATCAAGTATGGGACGCCTATGTATGACTAGGTTACAAACTAAGAGGCTGTTGCATTTGTGACAGCTTCATTTTTTAATATTCGATGTAATGAGTTGAAAGACGCCAGAAGTTATACTATAATGAACAGGATGGAATGGAGGAACGGAATATGAAACGAATATTGGATTGTCATGCATCGGATTTTAAAAATATGACGAAAGAAGAATTACTCTTTGCGATAGCGGCAGGAGAAGGCAGAACGATTGCCTGCGAGACAATCGGATGTATTATGCCAATGCTTGGTGACATTACAAACGCAGAGTTTGCAGCTTCGATGGGTGCAGATATTCTGCTTCTTAATATGTTTGATGTGAAAAAGCCTTACATTATGGGTTTGCCGAAAACAGAGCCGGAAAACACGGTTTGGAAGTTAAAGGAGTTGACCGGTCGTCCAATCGGTATCAATTTAGAACCCGTGGAACAGGGGAAAGCAGTGAGCGAAGGAATGTGGGCCATGACAGAAGGCAGAATGGCTACACTGGAAAATGCAAAGCTTGCCGCGAAGATGGGCGTTAATTTCATTCTTTTGACCGGAAATCCGGGAAATGGCGTTACGAATACAGCGATTACAGAGACACTTTCTTTATATAAAAAGGAATTAGGCGATAAGCTGATTCTTGCAGCAGGAAAAATGCACGCATCCGGAATTTTAGCGGAGGCAGGCGAGAAGATTCTGACAAAAGAAGATATCAAAGAATTTCGTGAGGCGGGAGCCGATATTATCTTAATGCCGGCACCGGGAACAGTTCCCGGAATTACCATGGAGTATGTACGTGAACTGGTAAACTATGCCCATTCTCTCGGAGCACTTACCATTACAGCCATTGGGACATCACAGGAAGGTGCTGATGTGGCAACCATGCGTGAAATTGCGTTAATGTGTAAAATGACAGGTACAGACATTCACCATCTTGGAGATTCCGGGTATGGCGGAATGGCATTACCGGAAAATATTCAAAGCTATTCGATTGCAATTCGTGGCATCAGGCATACTTATCGACGTATGGCAGATTCCATTTTGCGTTAATTTATAAGCGTATGGCTTAATCAAAAGATTAATCGGAGTCAAAAATGAGTG
>CAMGET010000345.1 GCA_946055175.1 uncultured Roseburia sp. | reverse complement strand
GATAACACTACTGCTGTCTCCGTCGGATGTATATCCCCCTTCTTTGCCTCTCTTTTAATTCGTTCATCCACTTCTCTTGTGAGCCGCTCAATTTCCCTTGCAGTCTCATCATCTACATAAAATCTCCCGCACATTTCGTCCTCCTATATAATTCTCGCTTTTTCATGTTCCACATCGATTCCTACCGTCACACCGGACCTGCGTTCCTTATCCAGGCCACCACTCATATGGGATACGTCCCCCTTTAGGAAACAAGCCCTCTTCACCGCATCTTCACCATATCTATCCCGAATCTCATCCACCGTTTTATTTAACGTTTCCAGCCGGTCAAACCATTCCATATCGAACAAATTATATTGCCTTCCTGCATCCGTCTGCACCTTTGTGGTATGGACTCCGATTTGTCTGATTGGTGTTTTCTTATCCCATAAACCGGAAAAAATCCGACACGCGGCGCGGTACAATTCTTCCGTAACATCTGTAGCCGTAGACAGTTGCATTTGCTTATTAACATACTTAAATTCAAAAGTCGTAATATGAACCGCCACCACACTGATTTTAACCCGGTCTGCCCGAAGTCTCGCACCTACGGTCTCACATAAGGATAACAGCAGATGCTTCGCATAATCCATCGTAACAATGTCCTTAGGTGCCGTCATACTGTTGCCATATCCTTTATTTGATTCGTGTCCGTAAATGTAGGGTTGTAAATCTTCCCCTCTGGCGTAGCCCTGAATCACTAGCCCCGGTGTCTTTAAATGTGCTTTTATCACCTGTTCATCTGCCTTTGCCAATTCTCCAATTGTCTTAATTCCAAGTGAAAAAAGTTTCTGTGTCGTGCTTCTTCCTACAAAAAACAAGTCTGAAACCGGAAGCTGCCATAGCTTTTTTCCCATTTCCTCCGGAAATAAAGTATGCACTTTATCCGGTTTTGAAAAGTCTCCCGCCATCTTTGAGAGAAGGAAATTGGTGGAAATACCGATATTTACGGTAAACCCCAGTTCGTCCCGAATCTCATTTTTTAAATCCGTTGCAAGCTTTACCATCTGACCTCTTCCGTATACCTTTTCAAACCCGTCAAAAATGGCCCACGCCTCATCAATACTGTACTGAATCACATGATCCGAATACTTTTTTAGTCGGTTGATAAATGCTCTGGATGCATTCACATATAACCCGTAATCCGGTGGAATCACTACCAGACCGGGGCATTTTTTTACAGCGGTCACAATGGCTTCGCCGGTCTGGATGCCATACTTCTTCGCCGGAATGCTTTTTGCCAGAACAATTCCATGGCGCTTCTCCTGGTCGCCACCGACAATGCTCGGAATCAGCCGCAGGTCCTCTTTCTCGCCCAGTACATTCACACGGTATGCTGCACTCCAGCTAAGGAACGCGCTATTGACATCAACATGAAACACATATCTATCGCTCATTAAGACAGGAACTGAAAGATTCTCCACCTCTGGTTTTCCACATGATAACGAATCTCTACGATTCTACGTGTCTCGCCTAACACAACCGAGCAGACAAAGCGTTTCTCGCGAATCCCCATAAAACAGCATTCATCTCTGGATATCGTTTTTTCAATGACTACCTTTTCAATCACGTGCTCTTCCGTCTCGAACCGGAACCAAAGCGGCGTTACCTTTCCATCCCGATCCGTAACTGACATCATCTGAATCGGAATATTCACAGGACACAAATCACCAAATTTTATCCCCTGTTTTACCGATGCCTCTTCCATTCCTCTCACCTGCCTTTCAATTAGAACATTTGTTCGATTTTATGTTAGCAAAATTTTTCCGGAATGTAAAGAGGGAAAATTTACATTTTGGCTACTAAAAAAAGCAAGCCACCACAGCGACTTGCTTTTTCTATAAACGTTATTCTTCCCGCTCTCCTAATTTATGCAGCATATTCATCAGGTGTTTTTCAAACCAGTTGGCCTTCACAAGTGCCAGCCCGCTTTGTTCATCCGCCAGCACAATCAAATCATCGCCCGGATTAATATTCATTACTTCTCTGGCCTTTTTGGGGATTACAATCTGTCCCTTGTCATTTACTGTAACTGTTCCAAACAAATGCTTTCCCTTCGGAGCAGGCATGATATCTTTTCCGTCCGGCAGTTTTTCTTCCTTGCACAAATCGTTTAAGGTTGTACCGTAAAGTTCTGCCAAAGCCGCGCATTTTTCAATATCCGGTATGGTTTCTCCTTTTTCCCATTTCGCATAGGCCTGCCTTGAGATATTAATTTTTTCAGCAACCTCCTCCTGCGATAGGTTGTTTGCCCTTCTAAGCATAATGATATTGTCTTTAAACATGTTTCTTTCTCCTGATTCCAAAAAGCAGCCATCTAATGATTGGTATTCTTCTTAGTATCTCCCATAATAGTACACTTCCTACAAGCCCGGCAACCAGTTCAATCAAATAGATGACACCAATCGGAAGGGAATAAGCCACCGGTTTTAGCATGGTATTTGTAAAAAGCATCACATTGATATGTACGATATAAATTCCCCAGCCGGCTTTGTTCATATAGCTTGTAAAAGGATTACGAAAATCTAAGACCCGCTGCGCCATCCCAAGAATTCCAAGTACCATAAACCAAGCTGCAACAACTGCAACCGGATCATTTTGCACTTCATTATTTGCATAATACTTACCATAATCTTTTACGATGTATGCAATATCCGCAATGATTCCTATTGTCAAAAACAGATACGCCTGTTTTTTCACAATCAGCTGCACATTCTCATTTGAAAACATGTAATATCCGAG
>CAMGET010000344.1 GCA_946055175.1 uncultured Roseburia sp. | reverse complement strand
AGCATGATTCCAGCTCCTGCCATGAGCTGTTTGATTCCCTGGCTCTTTGCGCCAGATAGCGATAGGTAATCCTTTGAAGTTATCTCCGGATTTTCCCCCGCTCCACACCGTGCATGCGACTTTCACCGCACACGGCGCTCCATCGAATTCAGCCGTCCAGGGCTTTTAAACACAACTTACACACTTCGTTACAGCATTAAATTCAAAGAATAATAGGTGGCATTTCTGCCATAGTACGAAGTTTGTTAAGCTTTTCTATTTGTTTATTGTCAAGATTTAAGGATTTCAGGTACTTCTCAATCGTAGGTTCTGAAGAAGCATGGATAAGGATATGAACCGCTTTGCTGACAAGAATAAGATTTGCGTATTCATCCGAACCGCCATTGCTAACCGGCACTTTATGGTGGCAGTGAATATCGTGGGAATCCATCGGAATTCCTGTCACTGCACATTTACCATACTGTGCCGCATACAAAGAAATACGGTTATCCGCATATTCAATGGTTCTGCCCTTTACAGGATTTCTCATCAGCCATAACATTGTCGCTGTGTCGATTGCAAGATTCTTATGAATCTGTTCCCGACCTTTGACCGTATATTTATTGATGGATTTCCTTTTATGCTGGGCATTCTTTGACTGGACATATCCCAGTGGAACCACCGGACGTCCATGAAGGAACCTCATCTGTCTGCTTGCTCCATACCTTTCTTTAATGAACCCATTTCTGAGTTGTCCCTTTTTGGATAAGTCGCCTTTCAGTCTGTTTCTGAGCTGTTTGTTGATACTGAAGGCAAGTCTGCTGAAGTCATGAGATACTTCTGTAGAAATACAATAGTATTCATGAAGTCCGGCAACTACAGAGTTGTATTTCTGAAGCTGCATGAACTGAGCATTATCATCTGACGAATGAGCCAGTTTCTTTACTTCTTCCGAGACTTTTTCATGAGCCTTTTTGTATGCTTTATCGCTCATATGAGACCGAACTACATATTTCTTACCCTTTTTACGGACTTTCAGTTTGAACCCGAGAAAATCAGAATACTGTCTTTTGAGATTAACTACTTTGGATTTGTCAGGGCTGATTTCCAGCCCCAGCCTGTCCTTTAGCCATAACTCTGTTGCCTTGTATGCTCTGACAGCATCCTCATGTGTTGCGCAGAAAATTTTAAAATCATCTGCGTACCGAACTGCATGCATCTCTTTTAGTCTGCTCCGGCGCAGAGCCCTGTAGGTGTGGCTCTTAATCTCTGTTCCCTGCGCATTGCTCCTTGTTTTGAATTTTGTCTTTGTTGGCATCTGCTCCCACTGGGAAGCAATCCACCAATCCAGTTCATTCAATACGATGTTTGCAAGCAATGGCGACAAAATACCGCCTTGCGGGGTACCCCGTGCGGGATATGTTTTCTCCCCATTTGGCAGAACAACAGGTGCTTTCAGCATCTCTTTTATAATGCATAACAGCTTTTTGTCCCGGATTCCCAATGCCCATATCTGACGAATCAGCTTTGTATGGCTGATATTATCAAAGAAGCCTTTAATATCGAGGTCAACCACATGGTACAGATGCTGTACCTGTATCAGCCTCATGCATTGCGCAATAGCAGTCTCAGCGGAACGGTTCGGGCGGAACCCGTTGGAGTTCTCACTGAATTTTGCTTCACATATCGGCTCCATGACCTGCAAAATACATTGCTGTACGATCCGATCCACGATAGTTGGAATTCCCAGAGGTCTGGTCTTTCCATTGGGCTTTGGTATCTCCACTCGCCTTACGGGTCGTGGATGATAATTACTGAATTGTTTCCGTATGAGACGGACGTATTCTTCCTCGCTTAACTTTGCAAGGTCGGCTATCGTCCTTTTATCCACTCCCGAAGTATCACTTCCTGTATTCTTCTTTATCGTTCTGTATGCAAGCTTGATATTTTCTTCACTCTCGATGATTTCCATCAGATGGTTGAAGGTTTTATCTTTCTTACTTTCTGCATACAGCCTGTCAAAAGTACCTTCCATGTCGTAATACTCTGAGTTGCGGATTTTTCTCTGTTTACTTTTCCTTTCTTGCTGCCCCGAAGTCAACACAGGCATCCTCTCCCTTCGGTTTGGATTTTCTTTGTCATACTCGAAGCTGTGTTTGTTGTGTTTTCATTTTCTTTGCTGAATTCGACTTGTGGCTATCCCTCCACCGCTTACTTATTCACGGCTTCACAGGTACTGTGCCACTACTCTCACTGGAATAAAGAATGGTTATTGCCCTCTCGCGAAGGTATTCCCATCCACCACATCACTGGCTTGCAACCGCCTCCGTGTTCCCAGCTTTCCACGTTCCGATATTCCTATCATTGGATATCTTTAGGTTCTTCCTCTAAGCCTGTATCTGGTCATGCATAACCGCACCGCCTGTAACGATGCATGGACTTTCATAACAACCAATTTTACTCGCCCACAGATACCACCATGAAAGGTGTACTGCCTTTCGACAGCATCAACGTTTAGACTCGTACATTCAGAATTTCGTCAGTATTTTCATACATTCTCACCATGGATATCCGACCCCCGGCATATAGGCAACACCATCCACCTCTGGACAGCTTTCGTGTCTGGTCTGAAAACCAGTCTTACGGTTGCTCTCTGCCGACTTCACCGAGCTCTATAAACTTTTGGAGAGAGCCGTTGCATGCTCCCCGCCATTCGGAGTATTAGGGTGGCGCTTCGGGACGTTACCCCCTCATTTCACCCATCGGAATATCAGTTCTCCAAAGTTTCGGGCTACAATTGCCCTTCGACTTTGTGCG
>CAMGET010000343.1 GCA_946055175.1 uncultured Roseburia sp. | reverse complement strand
AAGCACCTACCATACTAATCACTGCCATAATAACGATTTCTCTGTTTTCTATTCCCATTGTATTTCTGAAAATATTGGCATACAAAATCGTCAGTATTGCCGTACCAAGAACACCTCCTATTGCACCCTCTACAGACTTTTTGGGGCTTAAAACAGGTGCCATCTTATGTTTTCCAAACAATACTCCTATGCAATAGGCACAAGTATCGCATCCCCAGGAGCAAAGGATAATCAGCCATACAATATATGCACCATTCTTAATCATCCTCGTCTGATAGATATAGGAAAGCATCACAGCTACATAAAACAAACCAAAAAACGTAGCAAGGAGCTGTTCGGTCTTATATTTGGGATATGTAAACACATAAATAAACATAAGGATAATCAAACTTCCCAATACAAACATCATCATATCCGGAATAAATGCGAATCTTAAATTTAAATAATATAACGTTGCCATTCCATACCCGATGATTGCAGGAAGTTCTTTTTCCATTTTAAATACACGGTATAATTCATACATTCCAATCAATGAAATAATAAGAGAACCGGCAAGAAGAATATCCCCTCCCGGAATAATAAGCAATAATTCAATTATAACAAGCACAATCCCGCTCAATAATCTAGTTCTAAACATGCTCTCCTCCTATTCTTCCGTAAGACCGCCAAATCGGCGATTACGCTTCTGATATGCTTCTATCGCCTTTTCAAGTTCCGCTTTATCAAAATCCGGCCATGGTACCTCTGTAAAATAAAATTCACTATATGCAAGCTGCCATAATAAAAAATTAGACAAACGTTGCTCTCCGCTGGTACGAATCAATAAATCCGGATCCGGAATTCCTGCTGTATCCAAATATCGCTCAAATACTTCTTCTGTTATTTCTTCCGATGCTAATTCTCCCCTTGCTACACATTCAGCCATTTTTCGCATACTGCGTATCATCTCATCCCGGCTTCCGTAATTAATGGCAATTTGAAGATTTAGTCCGTCATAATCCTTAGAGGCTTCCTCTAATTCCAGAATCTGTTTTTGAAAGGATTCCTTCAATCGAGTAATATCCCCAATGATCCGAACCCTAATGTGATTCTTCTTTGCAGTTTTCATACAAGTCTTTAAATAATTTTCCAGTAATGTCATTAATGCATTTACTTCGCTCTCCGGCCGGTTCCAATTTTCCGTAGAAAATGCATAAAATGTCAGATATTTAATTCCCATATGATATGCTTCTTCACAAATGGTTTCAACATTTTTTGCTCCCATAGTATGCCCATAATTTCTAGGCATCCCTTTACTTTTCGCCCATCTTCCGTTTCCGTCTAAAATAATTGCCACATGATTTGGAACATTCATTGCTATACCTCACCCAATATTTTTATAAAAATTTCACAATTATTTGTATAAATATGGAAATGAGGACACGAGCAACTCATGTCCTCAATCGAATTTGTGTTTTATACAGTAAGAATTTCTTTTGTTTTTTCTTCTACTGCTTTATCTACTTCCGTAATGAATTTGTCTGTCAGTTTCTGAACCTGTGCTTCTAAATCAGCAATTTCATCTTCTGAAATATCTTCTGATTTAGAGAGCTTTTTGAAAGAGTCATTTGCGTCCCGTCGGATATTTCTGATAGCAACTTTTGCATTTTCACCTTTTTTCTTTACGTCTTTTGCAAGCTCTTTACGTCTTTCCTCAGTAAGTTCCGGAAATACGAGACGAATCACTTTACCGTCATTGGAAGGGTTAATTCCCAAATCAGAAGTCATGATTGCCTTTTCGATTTCTTTTACCATAGAAGCTTCCCATGGCTGAATCTGAATCATTCTGGGTTCAGGGACATTTACGTTTGCCACCTGCTGAATTGGTGTTGGTGTTCCGTAATAATCTACTCTGATTTTATCTAATACATGCGGATTTGCACGTCCCGCCCGAATACTTCCAAATTCTCCGGATAAATTTTGCATTGTTTTCTGCATTTTTTCTTCAAATGTTGCAATTCTTGCGTCCATAATCACTTCCATACCTTTCCTTTTATATTAAACAGTAACTTTTGTGCCATTAAATTTACCACAAATGGCATTTACAATACTGTTTTCTTCATTTAAACCAAATACATACATTGGCATTTTATTTTCCATACACATAATGGAGGCCGTCAAATCAACAACTGCAAGTTTTTTATCAATAACCTCCTGAATGGAAACTTCATCATACTTAACAGCATTCGGATTTAGTTTCGGATCACTATCGTATACGGCATCAATTGATTTTGCAAGATAAATACCCTCTGCTTCCATCTCAATTGCACGTAAAACAATTCCCGTATCGGTTGAGAAATAAGGATGACCTGTACCACCCGCAAAAAAAACAACCATCCCTTTTTCAAAACATTCATTTGCTTTGTCCTTAGAAAAAAGTTGCGTCATACTTCCGCATGTAAAAGGTGTAAAAATTTCTGTTTTCATACCTACAGAACGGAAAATCTCAGATACATAAATACAATTCATAATTGTGGCAAGCATACCAATCTGATCTGCTTTCGGACGGTCGATGGTTTCACTGGTTCTTCCTCTCCAGAAATTACCACCGCCAATCACAATACCAACTTGAATTTTCTGATCTACAATCTGTTTTACCTGTTTTGCAACTTCGGTAACAGTCGGTTCATCAAATCCTGTATGTTTCTCGCCTGCTAATGCTTCCCCACTAAGTTTTAGAAATAAACGTCTCATAAACGAATTATTTTCCTCCCTTTGATTCAAATAAACTCTTAACATCTATATCAGAATAACACTGTG
>CAMGET010000342.1 GCA_946055175.1 uncultured Roseburia sp. | reverse complement strand
GTCAAAAACAAGTCTTTTTCTTGCTGTAATGACAGCATCCATGTCATCCGGAAAATGAATTTGTTTTATTGCATAATTATATTCGCAAAGTTGATACTTATAGCGTATTTCATCCGGGAGATATTCCGGGAATAAAAGTTCCTGTTCAAATGCTCCCTGTATCATTTTTTGCATAAAATGATTGGATAACCCCTTTGGAGTCGTATATACAGGTAGAAACCGCTGTTCCATTTGCTGATATTGTGAAATCGAATACAATACCGGTTGTTCCATACAAAGTCTTCCGTTTTTACTTTGTATTTTTCCATAAAATACGTAACTTTCACCAACGTTTAACGAATTTTTTATATATGGCATACGATACCATACAAGATTTAATTTTTTTGTCGAATTTCCGACATAAGTGACTGTAATTTGCATAGAACGTACTTTTTTTACAACAGGAACTGACAATACTTTTCCAATAATTGCAGCTGTTTCTCCCTCTACTGCTTCGCAAACAGCCTTCATTTCCGGGAATTGGATATAGGTTCGCGGAAAATAAAGTAACGCATCTTCTACTGTCTCTATTTCAATTTTCTTTAATAATTCAGCTGATTTTTCGCCAACACCTTTTATTTCGGTAATTCGCATGGAAACAATCTCCTTTATACGTTCTTCATACAAAAAAAGAGTTATCGGATTAACAATTGAAGTTAATGGATAACTCTTTTACACTACTTTCTATTATTCTACTGAAACCAGATAATAGTAAATAGGCTGTCCGCCAAATTGTACCTCTACTTCTACATCCGGATATTCTGCTTCTACTTTTTCAGCAATAGAGGAAGCACTTTCTTCACTCATATCAGAACCATAGTAGATTGTAACAATTGCAGAATCTTCATCAACTAACTGTGAAATCATATCCAGAGTAGTTGCTTCTAAATCTGTACCAACGGATAAGATACTCTTATCACCGATACCCATATAATCATCCTGTTTGATTTCTTTGTCATCAATTACAGTATCTCGAACTGCATAAGTTACCTGGCCGGTTTTAACAAGGGCTATTTCCTCTTCCATACGGGAAGCATTATCTTCCGGAGAATTATCCGGGATATAATTAATCAATGCTGTGATTCCTTGTGGAACTGTCTTGGTTGGAACAACGATTACGTTCTTATCTTCTACCAAAGACGCTGCCTGGTTTGCTGCAAGTATAATATTTTTATTGTTTGGTAAAATGAAAATATTTTTTGCATTCACATGTTCAATGGCATTTAACATATCCTCTGTACTTGGATTCATTGTCTGGCCACCTTCAATGATGTAATCCACGCCTAAGCCACGGAAGATTTCATTAATTCCTTCTCCAATGCTTACAGAAATAAAGCCCATTTCTTTTGGCTCTTCTGCCGGTACTTCTGTTGTCATTACATTTTCTGTAGGAACAGAAGCACTCTGCATTTCTTTTTCCTTCATGGCTGAAACCTTTTCATCACGTTCCAAACGCATATTCTCGATAATAATGGTTGTTAACTGACCATACGTTAATGCTTTCTGCATTGCCTGACCCGGATCGTTGGTATGTACATGTACCTTAACAATCTCATCATCAGCAACAACTACAATCGAATCACCGATAGATTCCAGATAAGATTTAAATTCCACCTCCTGTTTTTCCGTAAACGGTTTCTCAAGCATAATTAGGAACTGAGTACAGTAACAGAAAGTAATTTCCTGATTTGCCTGTGCATCTATATAGGAATTAGAACTTTCTGAAGCGGCACTATTACCGGTTACAGGAACATCCAGTGTATAATCAACTTCTTTTCCTGTTAAGACATCAAAAGCTCCTTTTAATACCTGCATCAAACCCTGTCCGCCGGAATCTACTACACCTGCCTGTTTTAAAACGGGTAACATATCAGGAGTCTTACCTAAAACATGATCTCCCTCTTTTATCAGTTCCTGGCAGAAGAATACCAAATCATCTGTTTCTTCATTTAATAATAAGGCCTTATCAGAAATTCCTTTTGCAACAGTTAAAATCGTACCTTCCTTTGGTTTCATAACTGCCTTATAAGCGGTCTCTGTTGCTTTCTGTAAAGCATCTGTCAACACTTGTACATTAATTTCATCGTATTCTGCAATCACCTTCGTAAATCCACGGAATAACTGTGATAAAATAACTCCTGAGTTACCTCTTGCACCTCTTAAAGAACCGTATGAAATTGCTTTTGCTAACGCTTTCATTTCAGGATTATTCATAGTCGCAACATCTTTTGCTGCAGACATGATTGTCATTGACATATTTGTACCGGTATCACCATCCGGAACAGGAAAAACATTCAGTTCATTAATCCATTCTTTTTTTGCTTCTAAGTTTGCAGCTCCGCCTAAAAACATCTTAGCCAGAACTTCAGCATTTATTGTAGTGATTTCCACCGTTAAATCCTCCTTAATCAATTACACGCACACCTTCAACATAGATGTTTATCTTCTCAAGTTCCATACCGGTAAAAGACTCTACTTTATATTTCACAGTCTCAATTAAGTTATCTGTTACAGTAGGAATACTTACTCCATAGGAAACAATTACATGAAAATCAATTGTAATTTTATTATCTTCATTTACAGTGACATTAATACCATGTGTAATGTAATCTCTCTTTAATAATTTAACAAGTCCATCTTTCATGTTTACAGCAGCCATACCTACAATACCGAAGCATTCAACGGCTACAGAGCCCGCATATGTTGCAATAACATCGTGGTCAATTGTAACTTTACCCAGATGGGTATCCATGTGTCCATTCA
>CAMGET010000341.1 GCA_946055175.1 uncultured Roseburia sp. | reverse complement strand
GGTCGGCGAGCCCAAGGCTTGAGTAGACAATAGGTATTTTTTTTGGACATTGCCGAATTGGAGGGTGAAATGGCTGCAAAAAATGACACAAATTTTGAAGATATGACAGTCAGTTCAAAAACGCTGGAAGCCTTGTTTGGTGTGAAGGACAGGACAATTCGGGATCTGTCAGAAAAGGGTATAGTTAAGCGTGATTCACATGGCAGATATTTGTTCTGGAATTCGGCAAAGAACTATATCACGGCATTAAAAGTTGCACGTGCCGGAAAAGTGAATCCAATGCAGACAAAAGAGGAAGATCTCGACTTAGATCAGGAGAAAGCACAGCACGAAGTTCTGAAAAGACAGATTACAGAAATTAAGCTGCAATTGATAAAAGGACAAGTACATAAAGCCGAGGATGTTGAAGCGGTAATGACGGACATGTTCGAGAAGTTCAAATCGAAGATGACTGCACTTCCTTCCAAATTGGCAAAGAGACTGGAAGGAAAACAAAGAACAGAGATTCAAAGAATATTGAAACAGGAGATAGATAATGCATTGGTAGAACTTGCAAACTATAATCCTGCGGATTTCTACTCTGACGAACACATTGAGATATCCGGTGAGGCTATCGGTTCGTTAGGAGTTGATGATAGTGAAGAGTAGGAATGTAAGCTGGCATACATTGCAACTTATGAGCAAACTTGCCGCAACATTGAGACCAAAAGAAAATATGACAATCAGCCAATGGGCTGACAAATATATGGTATTACCGGAAGGGTCGAATGAAGCAGGTAGGTATTCATCCGATACTATACCGTATCAGAAAGCAATCATGGATGCAATTACAGATCCGGAAGTAGTGGATGTTTCGGTAATGAGTTCTGCACAGGTAGGTAAAACCACGATAATCATGTGCGGAATAGCTTATTACATTGATTATGAGCCGGCAACGCAGATGTTGGTAATGCCGACCATAAAGGATGCAGAGAAATTTTCAAAGACAAGATTAGCTGCAATGATAGAGGATATTCCACAGTTAGCCTCTAAAGTGGCAGATCCAAAAAGCAGAAATTCCAATAATACAATATTACTGAAAAGTTATCCGGGTGGAAACATTGCGATAGGCGGTGCCAATTCTCCGAGTTCTTTGGCATCTGACCCGAGAAGAATTATATGGATGGATGAAGTTGACCGTTTTCCAGAGTCAGCAGGTTCAGAAGGTAACCCAATTAAACTGGCTGAAAAACGTGCCACGAGTTATTGGAATAAAAAGCATATCAAAACTTCAACTCCTACAGTAGCAGGGAGAAGCAAGATAGAAGATGCTTACAATAAGGGAAGCATGGAAGAATGGAGTGTCAGGTGTCCGGAATGCGGAGCATGGCAGACATACAGTTTTAAGAGAGTAGATTTTGATTCTGTATCAATGGCGTGTGAAGAATGCGGAGTGCTGATACCAGAAAGAAAATGGAAAGACAGTGAACATAAGTGGATTGCCAGGCACCCGGAAAGAAAAAAGGCACGTTCTTTCAAATTAAATGAATTGGCAAGTCCATTTGTTGAGTGGGAAGAAATCATTGAAAACTTTAAGGATGCTAATGAGAAGATAAAGAGATTCCATGATACGGAGGATATGAAAGTATTTGTTAATACGGTACTTGGTGAGACATGGGAAGATGCAGCATACTTAGAGGATTCTGTTAATGAAGATACGTTGGAAACACGTTCAGAAGTATACGGTGCAGACATACCGGAAGGTGTTCTCATACTGACGGCAGCAATTGACGTTCAGGATAACAGATTTGAGGTGGAAATAAGAGGATGGTCAAGAGGGTATGAGACATGGGGTATCTACAAAACAGAAATATACGGAGATCTTATCAAGGATGAAACATGGGATAGGTTAGAAGCATATCTTAATCAGACATTGAAATTCGAAGATGGTTCTGAACTGAATATAGCAGGATTTGCTATTGATACAGGTGGACATTACACGAATAAGACTTATAAGTGGATTAAGAAAATGAAAGAAAAGGGTAAGAAGTGCTACGGGGTAAAAGGATATGCAGGAAAACCGGATGTTCCTTTAATTTATAAGAAAACGATAGTAGATATTACCGAAGAGAGAGGGAACAAGAAGATTGTTGTTGACCGAACATTGATATACATTCTCGGTGTTGATTCTGGAAAAGAAGATATAACGAAGAGATTACAGATTGAAGAGGCAGGCGAGGGGTATTGTCATTTCCCGGCCGGAGATGGAAGAGGATATGATGAGGAATATTTCAAAGGACTTACGGCAGAAAAACAGGTTACGAAAAAAGTAAACGGAATATTCAAAAAGGTATGGGTAAAGAAAAGCGGCGCAAGAAATGAGCCGCTTGATTTATTTAATTACAATTATGCAGCAGTGGAATTGCTCCGTCCTGACTGGGATAAACTCGAGGAAAAGTTGAAGCGTGGAATCAACTATATGAAAAAGGGTAAAACAAGGAGAACTGTAAGAAGGTCAATTGATGGAATTGAGGTGTAGATATGAGCGTTATCATTAAAAATCAGAAACAGTTGGTGGAAGCGAAGGAAACACTGAAAGAACTGAAAGAGGCAAGAAGAAAGATTCTGGTAGGTGGTCAGTCATATACTATGGGACCGAACCAGATGAACAGGGCGAACTTTAAGGAAATCTCAGAACAGATATCGGAATATGAAAATGCCATAGATGCCTATGAAACTTACGGAACATCAAAAAGAAGATCTGCAAGAGCGGTTCCACTTGGATAGGAGGATACATGGGTTATTTTGAAGATTCGAAAAGGCTTCGTG
>CAMGET010000340.1 GCA_946055175.1 uncultured Roseburia sp. | reverse complement strand
TTTAATTGGTAAATGAAGTATTAAAATCTATTATTTTGCTTCCTAAATTATTTTCGTAAAGTAGATTGCAATAAGAAAGAAAGGGATACTCTTTCTTATTGTACAACTACTTTATGTCAAAATAATTTAGTGAGCTAAATATCTATTCTTCAGTATTCTTATAGCTTGTGTCCTCATGTAAGTTTGGACGCATATCAACACCTCTGTGCTCGTCAGCGCTTGGTTTTCCAAAATGATAATCATTGCCAGGTAAAATGGCATTTAACACGATACCTGCAATTGCTGCGATAGCAAGAGCTGTTAAGGTAATTGGTGTACCTGCGATGGTAAAGGTAAGACCATTTGAGAAACCAAGACCGCAGACAAAGATGACACCTGCAATAATGAGGTTACGTGACTTTGTGAAGTCTACATGATTCTCTACGACGTTACGAACACCGATTGCAGAAATCATACCATAGAGCATGAAGCTTACACCACCGATGATAGCAGATGGCATAGAACCGATTACTGCAGATACCTTTGGAATGAAGCTTAAAAGGATGGCATAAAGTGCTGCAAGACGGATAACCTTCGGATCATATACACGGCTTAACTCTAATACACCGGTATTTTCGCCGTATGTTGTATTAGCAGGACCACCAACTAATGCAGACAAAGAGGTTGCAAGACCATCACCGATTAAGGTGCGGTGAAGACCCGGATTTTCTACGAAGTTTTCGCCAACAGTAGCTGAGATAGCAGAAATATCACCAATATGCTCCATCATTGTTGCAAGTGCGATTGGAGCCATAACAAGGATGGCTGAGATGTTGAACTTGCAAAGTGAGAATGCAGGAATTCCAACCCAGGAAGATGCTGCAATATTTGTGAAGTCTAAAATTGCAGAGCCATCTGCATTTGTCATACCTAAAGCATTGAAGATTAAAGCGGCAACATAAGCAACGACAACACCCATTAAGATTGGGATAATCTTAAACATACCCTTGCCCCAGATGTTGAAGATAATGATGGTTGCTAAAGCAATAATTGCAAGCAGCCAGTTTGTGGATGCATTAGATACAGCAGAACCAGCAAGGCTTAAACCGATACAGATAATAATAGGTCCGGTAACAACCGGTGGTAAGAAACGCATTACTTTCTTTACGCCAACTAAGCGAATGACTAAAGCGAGTACCAGGTATAAAAGACCTGCAACAACAATACCGCCGCAAGCGCAGGCAAGTTTCTCAGCATTTGTCATAGAAGCAAATTCACCCTCGTTCATACCGGCGATAGTAGCAAAACCACCTAAGAATGCAAAGGATGAACCTAAGAATGCAGGAACTTTAAATTTTGTACAAAGATGGAAAAACAAAGTTCCGATACCTGCACAAATCAGGGTAACCTGTACGCTTAGAACATTTTCTCCGAAGTAGCTGTTTACTAAAATTGGAACCAAAATTGTAGCACCAAACATAGCAAACATGTGCTGTAAACCTAAGATTAACATTTTTGGCACGCCAAGCTGTTTGGCGTCGCGGATTGCTCCGTCTTTTTCGTTCATAACAAATCCTCCTTAGTATGTATTAATAGGTTTATGTAAATTTTAAATTACATACATAATATTTTTCCGCAAAAAAAGAGGGCATCAATGGTACTTGCACCTATGAACCCTCGTTGGTTCCGAAGCAATTGAAAATGTTATGCAACATAATCAATATTAGCACCAATCATAAAAGCGGCGTCTAAAGATTTCTGATTCTGCTGATACGGATTGGCTTCGTCACTATATTTAATTGTCGTATTAGTGGTTCCACCCGATACGTAAGTGCGTCCACATTCCGGACAAACAGAAGTGTGAATGGAAACGGAAGCATTAATGACTTTGCCATTGTTTCCGGCTGCTTTGGAATAAGCATTGGAAACATGTTCTCCCTCGTGAGCCCTTACTGCAGCACCTGCAGCATTTGGTGAAATGTGGGAAGCGGATTTAAAAGAAACATTTTCGTTCGAACCATCCTGATATTTGCGATTCTTACAGGTCTGGCATTCTTCCGGAGAAGAAGCACGTCCTGCTTTTTTAACGTCATCACCAATAGCTGAATCAGCAGTCGTCGGAGAAACCTGATTATAGGTATTGCCAACTGCCGGATAGATATAAGAGCCCGAAACTGCACCAATTGTCATAATACAAGTACCTCCTTCGCTTTTGTTACAAGCATTATAGCACAAGTCGGAAAAACATTACAATAGATTTTGACAAAGTAAGTAGAAAACAGTTATACTGTAACTGTTATGGCACACGGAGTGCTATTATTGATAAAAAAGAGGAAGAAAAAGTATGGACATTATTGCAAAAATTTCAGAAGAACTTGGGATTAAAAAGAGCCAGACAGACGCAGCGGTTAAGCTTATCGACGAAGGCAACACCATTCCGTTTATTGCCCGTTATCGAAAAGAAGTAACCGGTGCACTAAATGATGAGGTTCTTCGTAATTTATACGACCGTCTCGTATATCTTCGTAACCTTGAGGAGCGAAAAGAAACCGTATTAAACAGTATTGAGGAGCAGGGAAAACTGACAGAAGAGTTAAAGGAGCAGATTCTTGCAGCGGAAACTATGGTTGTGGTAGAAGATTTGTATCGCCCATACAAGCCAAAGAGAAGAACCCGTGCGACCATTGCGAAAGAAAAAGGCTTAGAGCCTTTGGCAGATATTATTTTGGGGCAGACGATTTCCACCTCTCTTTTGGAAGAGGCAGCAAACTACATTGATGCAGAAAAGGAAGTGAATTCTGCAGAAGAAGCGATTGCAGGTGCGAAGGACATTCTT
>CAMGET010000339.1 GCA_946055175.1 uncultured Roseburia sp. | reverse complement strand
GTTAATATCTCCTCGCACTTTTCTGTGATCCGTTATTTTCATCATAGCATACTCCTTTAGGCAGCACAACGTATGGCTTTGCTATTCAGATTTGTCTTGTCACATAGGAGTGTTCCGTATATAATAATGAAACATTCATCTTTAAGATTGGAGGGTGGCACATGACCTTTGAAGAATTATAAAAAATTGAAACAGAATCGCTACAAGTGAATGAAACTTATAATATTTTCAATGAGGATTCCAGGTTAAGTCATTCAAAGTCTGCAAGAGTTGAATTTTTAACTACCATTTCCTACATTGAAAGCTATTTAACTCCGACTGCCAAGATTCTTGATATCGGTGCCGGAACCGGTGCTTATAGTTTATATCTTGCAACAAAAGGCTTTCAGGTTGACGCAGTAGAATTAGCGGATCGAAATGTAGCTGCTTTTCGTGAGAAAATCACACCGGATATGAAACTAACCTTAACACAGGGAACTGCCTTGGATTTATCACAATACGAATCCGACAGTTATGATATTGTTTTACTTATGGGACCACTCTATCACTTACATAAAAAGATGGACCGTGACCAAGCCATTGCAGAAGCGAAAAGAGTGTGTAAAAAAGATGGCGTTATTTTCTTTGCCTTTATCAATCATGACATGGTCTTCATGACAGAATTAATGTACGATTCTCATTATTTTCAAACAGGTGACTACGACCATGAAACGATGCGACTTCATGACTTTCCATTTGTATTCTTTACCGTATCAGAAAGTCGTCAGATGTTAGAAGAGAATGGTATCCAAATAAAGAAAGCCATCGCACAGGATGGCTCTAGTGAATTAATGGCAAATGCAATTGATGCCATGGATGATTTTGAATATGCCCAATATCTGAAGTATCATCACATGGTTTGTGAAAAACCAGAAATGCTTGGTATGAGTAATCATTTACTCTATATTGGAAGTAAATAACATATAGAAAAGAGTGGCTGCGCCACTCTTTTTACGTTCCATTTTCTATTTCACAACATGTCTGCGGAAGAATTCACATTCTTCATCATTACATACTTTTGCATCCTCTGATTTCACATCACAGTGAAATACATGTCCCAGTTCATTTGTTTTTTGTTCTCCATAAATATGGAGTTCTGCTTCCACTCCTTTTGTTTCTAAGAATTCTTTCATTGGTTTCGCACATCCTAAGAGAAAATCCTTTACTGCACTCATGACAAAGGTTGGTGGATAACGATGATCAATGAAGGATAATACATCCATTTGCTGTGCCAAATCAGCTTGCCTTTCTTCTACCGGACCAAAATACCAATCAGAAATCCCTTCGTTCATCGTACCAGATCGGTCATACATGCCACAGTTTAACGCAATTCCTCTTAAGGTAAAATCTGGGATCTCAAGTCCCAGTATTTTTGCATATTCCGGATTGGCAACCGCAGCAGTATACTGACTATTTATCTGTGCTCCCGCAGAGTCCCCTACGATAAAGATATTGTTCGTATCCACATGATACTCTTTGGCATGTTCTACAGCAAATTCTATCGCAGCATTCGTATTAAATAAGTGTTCCGGATAACGATGTTCCGGAGCTAATGGATAGCTGAAATTAACTACCGTAAATCCGCGTTGTGCTAAATTCATGCAATAGTATTGATAACGTTCTTTGTCACCATATACATATGCTCCCCCATGAATACTGATAATCGTTGGTAATGCTTCAGTTGTTCCTTTTGGACAATAGATATCCAATTTTTGCATGGGATCTTTTCCATAAGCAAGATCATCATATCTTTGTATATTCTCCGGGGTAGTCAGTCCTGCATCTCGAATATCGTCTCCTCTTTTAAATAGTGCGCGCACTTCCTGCGCAGATTTTGGCATAAAATCCATAGCGTTTCCTCCTTACATCCTATTCTCCTTTGATTCGTTTGTCTGCAAAATTTGCTTTAATATCCATGATCAACATGTTGCCACTGTCCACCATTTGTTCGTACCAAAATCCACATCCAATCATCATATGTACTATCTGGATTCAAAGACCCATCACCACCAGAGGAATCAACATCAAAGGAAGATAGTAAAACAATGACTTCCTCTGCATTGTTCCTATCTGCCCAATCCTGATGATCTTTTGAGCAGTCATCCCCTGCATAATAAATCTCTGTAAGCGTACATCCTTTCCAATCGCTTTTAAACTCTTTTTTTATGGTATCAATAGCAGCACGAATATCCTCTTTAGAATACATTTCAGATTCTACATCATGCGTATTTACCTCTGAAATTTTACCACCGCATGCGCTCATAGCAAATAAAAACAAAACACATAACATTGTACATACAATCTTCTTCATAGCAAAGCACCTCATAACATTTAATCCATCCTATTCAACAACGCTTCCATATCTTTTTTTATCAATGGTGACATGCTGTCTCTATATTTAGTCACATCGATTTCTTTCACTTTTTCTTTGATTTTATCCGACAGCTCTGGTCGATATAATACTACCTCTTGCAATGCTCCAAGGCACTGCCTTACTACCGTAGGTTTCGTATCATAGAGTAACTTTAACATTTTATCTAGAATCGCCTCTAATTCTCCATTTTCAGACCATCTGGCTTGATTACAAATCAGAATGAATCCTCTGATTCTAACATATGAGCTTTTAGCATCCAGCAATTCGGCAAATTGTGGTATCTCTTTTAGATATTTATTTGTTTTGCATATTCATATGCTGTTTTATCGTCAGGATTTATTAATGCTGTGATCATTAGTTCATTCTTACATTATTCATTTACATTATATCACTTCTTATCTTC
>CAMGET010000338.1 GCA_946055175.1 uncultured Roseburia sp. | reverse complement strand
CAAGGGAAGATATAAAAAATTTTTATTTTGACTGTTATAGAGAGCAGGTTTCGGATTTGGCAGATTATAATGCAGTAAAAGCAAAAGAATTTACAGATAAATATTTGGGAGTAACAGTGAAAAATCTGCATCCGATTATCGCAGAAATGCGTATGCAAAAAGACAATGATGAAATTGCACAAATCAGAGAAGCTGTTAGAGTAACTGATGAAGGCTTAAAGCGTGTACTTAAGAAACTGGAACCGGGGAAAAAAGAATATCAGGCACAGGCAGATTTTGAATATACAATTAAGTACTTAGGGGCAGAAGGACCTTCATTTGCAACGATAGCAGGAAGCGGCATGAATGGAACGATGCTTCATTACGAGACTAATCAGGAAACCTGTAAGGATGGTGACTTGCTTTTGCTGGATTTAGGGGCAAAATGGCAGGGATATTGCTCTGATATTACAAGAACTTATCCGGTAAACGGAACGTATACCGATAGACAGAAGCAGGTTTACAATATTGTATTAAAGGCAAACCGCGCAGTGGCAAAAGCTGCAAAACCGGGAATGACACTTAGGGAACTAAATGATATTTGCAAAAAAGTACTTGCAGAGGGCTGCATAGAGCTTGGCTTAATCAAAGAAGAAAAAGAAATCGATAAATATTATATGCATGGAGTGTCACACCATCTGGGAATTGACGTGCATGATGTAACGGTTGCTTCCAATTCAAAATTGCGCCCGGGGGCAGTTATTACGGATGAACCAGGACTGTATATTGATGAATGGGAAACCGGTATCCGTATTGAGGACGACCTTTTGATTACGGAAGACGGATGCGAAGTGTTATCCGAAGCGATTATGCGTAATCCGGATGAAATTGAACGTTATATGGCAGAATGTCACAAATAATGATGCTTGGAGGATACATGAAGTATGTATTAATTACCGGCGGAAACAGCGGTATCGGACTAGAACTGGCAAAAAAGTTTGCAGCAGATGGGTTTGGAATTCTGTTAGCAGCATCTGATGAGAAAAAGCTTTTAACAGCAAAATGTGGCATTGAAAAAGCATATTCGGTACCCGTAATAACATATTTGTTTGATTTGGCCAGGCAGGGAGAAGCAAAAAAGCTTTATGAGGCCGTAAAAACAGACAGAATTGTGGTTGATGTACTGGTAAATAATGCTGGGATTGGAACAATAGGTGCTACAGAACAAATTCCACTTGAGAAAGATGAGGCACTCATGATGCTTAATATGATAACACCAGTTGTGTTAACGAAGCTGTTTTTAAAGGATATGTATGAGCGAAAAGATGGAAAAATATTGAATGTCTGCTCTACTGGAGCCTATCAACCGGGGCCCTATACTTCTACTTATTATGCCAGTAAAAGTTTTTTGCTTAGCTATACGAAAGCAGTAAGACAGGAAGCAAAACAGCATCATGTGTCTGTATGTGCGCTTTGTCCCGGAACGACAGACACCGGTTTTTTTGAGAGGGCAGACAGTAAGACACCAAAAGGAGCAATGTCTGCGAAGCAGGTAGCTGCTTATGCATATCGGCGTTTGATGCAGAATAAGGCAGAGTCTGTTCCCGGATTGAAATTCCGCATCATGAAGCTTTGTCCGGTTAAAATTAAAACAATGGTGATTGCTTTGGTAAAAAAGCCATAACTATTGTTTGACATTTTATTGTTTGGTGTATACAATTATTAGAACAGACAATTGGAAAAAAGTTAGAAAGAGGAACGTATTATGAAGAAATTCTTAGATTTGATCACAGAAGAAGTAACAAAAGCATTTACAGAATGCGGTTATGATGCTAAGTATGCAAAGGTTACTTTGTCTAACAGACCGGATCTTTGTGAATATCAGTGCAATGGAGCAATGGCAGCTTCCAAGGAGTATAAAAAAGCACCATTTATGATTGCGGATGAGGTTGCAGCAAAGCTTGTAACAAATCCCATGTTCTCCATGGCAGAGTCCGTAAAACCGGGCTTTTTGAATTTAAAAATTGACGAGGCATATCTTGCTTCTTATATTGAAAAGATGTCTGCGGATGAAGGCCGCTTCGGATGTGAAAAGTCAAAGTGTCCAAAAACGATTATTGTGGATTACGGTGGACCAAATGTTGCAAAACCGCTTCATGTCGGACATTTACGCTCAGCTATTATCGGTGAAAGTATTAAACGTATCGGTAAATTCATGGGACACAATATGATTGGTGACGTACATCTCGGTGACTGGGGACTTCAGATGGGCTTAATCATTACGGAATTAAAGCTTAGAAAGCCTGAACTGGTTTATTTTGATGAGGAATATACCGGCGAATATCCAAAGGAAGCACCATTTACGATTGCAGAACTGGAGGAAATTTATCCGACAGCCAGCGGAAAGTCAAAAGTGGACGAAGCATACAAGGAAGCGGCATTACAGGCAACAAATGAGTTACAACAGGGAAGGAGAGGCTACCGTGCGTTACTTGACCATATTTTAAATGTATCTGTGACAGACTTAAAGAAGAATTATGAGAACCTGAATGTCTCCTTTGAATTATGGAAAGGCGAATCGGACGCACAACCCTATATTCCGGATATGGTTCAGAAAATGAAAGATGATGGATTTGCTTATGAGAGTGAAGGCGCTTTAGTAGTAGATGTAAAAGAGGAAACAGATTCCAAGGAAATTCCACCGTGTATCATCTTAAAATCTGATGGTGCGGCTCTTTACAGTACCACGGACCTTGCAACCTTAGTATGGCGTATGAAAGATTATAATCCGGATGGTGTGATTTACCTGACGGATAAAAGACAGGAACTTCACTTTATTCAAG
>CAMGET010000337.1 GCA_946055175.1 uncultured Roseburia sp. | reverse complement strand
TGTGACAAAGAAATCTGGATTTCGGGTTATCGATTAATCTTGACGGATCATCTGAAATCGGACATCGCAGAAGCCATAAAAAGAGGGGCGAAGGTTACGGCTGTACTGTGTGCACCATGGACAGATGCATTTAAGCTGGTATATGGTACTTATGAAAAGGTGATGGATAATTATTTCAGCGTTTTTCATGCAATCTCGATGGCGAAGAAGGATTCAACGCAGGAATTTAAGGTTTTTATTGTAGAAAAGCCGATTTTTAGTGATACATACCGGGTGGACCAGAATATGGTCACCGGACCGTATATGCATAATAAAGATACCGAGTATGGCCGAATCATGGCAAAAGACTTTTTCTCTTATAATCTTGTAAGAAAAAGCCGGTTGTATGAATTGGTAGAAAATGAATTCCTTACCTTGTGTGATGAAGCTGTTTTGTCATTAAACTGGGAGCGATTTAATGAAGCATATGATGTGTTGCAGGTAAGTGATTTGACAGAACAGGCCAAAATAGAACTGTTTAAAAATGCGTGTGATCCACTATAGATAATATTATTAGCGCCACCCATTATGGGTGGCGCTGTTTGTATTATGAAATTCGGTTTATACAAAGGATAGTATACGCGTTAGAAACTGTGTCCTCCTCCTGAGGAACCACCGCCGCCACCGCCACCGCCTCCGCCGGAGGAGCCACCGGAACTGGTGCTTGGATTGTAGACCTTGGTTTCATGGGTGAATTCCGCTTTCGGGTCCATAATACGGAAATGGAAAATCATATTCGAACGGATTTCCTTTTTTGATGCCTTCGTCTTACTGCTAAGGAACATTGCAACAAAGTAATTCAACACCAGCGCGAGTGCAATGCTTAATAAAAAGTTACAGATATATTTCATCGGCATTGGAATGCTTTTTCCCTGTAAAACAGCATGAATCTGTTCGAAGGCAATGCAGCTGCAGGTGAAGTAGTCGCCATCGCTTGCATAGGTATAGATATTATCGGTGATGGTGTCGCAATAATTATCTGTAATGATATACTGCGTCTGATCCATGCCGGTAATCCAAAGCATGCGTTTCTGCATATCAATGACAAAAATGACACCGTTACTGTAACCAAATGTTTCTTCAAAACGGGACTCCGCCAGTCGATAGGTGGTGGAATAATCATGTGAGTCCACGGATAAAAACATCACATTTCCGTATGCGGAAGAATCCTGCATAATGGCAAGTAATTCACTTTCTTCCTCGACGCTAAGTAAATCAGCTTCATCAACCAGAACAGTACGATAACCGGTTTCACTGTTTGTGGAAGACTGGTCGGCAAAACAGTTTTTAGCAGGTATCAGCAATATACATAGAATAAGAATGAATACTGAAATTTTTTTACGAGCGGACACGGTCATCACCTCCCTTGCGGTCAAACTGAGGTAGCTTGCGCGTTGCAAGTATGTTGTAGTCCTTCATGATATCCTTGACAAGTAACAATACTGCAAGGATAGAGAAAAAGGCACCACCATAATAAATATAGTCGGAGACAGGATT
Organism: uncultured Roseburia sp.; assembly: GCA_946055175.1. Classification (GTDB taxonomy): domain Bacteria; phylum Bacillota; class Clostridia; order Lachnospirales; family Lachnospiraceae; genus Roseburia. The sequence continues at coordinate 1,287 of CAMGET010000337.1, read as the reverse complement.
GATAATTAGGATCAAAATGGAAAGGACAGCAGCAATTCCTGCTAAAATCAGTCCCCAGATTCCTTTCTTTTCCTGCCAGCGTTTCTTTAATTCACTTGATAATTTCTGCGGCCTTGCATGACGCTTTTTCCCATCGTAGCGAAGCCTTCCACGGTCCAATTTCCCGGCATCTTTTTCTAAAATCTGCAGTAGCTCAGACATGGCAAAGAGGCTCATGACGGCTTCCAGGACCAGAGTAAGAATCATGGCGGTTTTTGCTGTAATCGAAAGCATAAAGTTTAGTAAGATAAAAATCGGCAGCGCTAAAAGCAGCGAACCAAACACGTATTTTTTATAATCAATCGGAATGTCAGTTGCCACCTTTCCTGTCTGACCATTGATGGCAACGTAGGCTACACGGTCATTTTTTCGGTAGGACATAAACCAGACCGGAAATAATGCATAGTGTGGCTGCTCCATGGTTGTCCGATAAGACGAATAGGATTTAGAGTTCGATACGGAGATGTCATAGTCCTTATATACCGGATAGCTTTTCAGCGCCTCTAAGGTAGCATCGCTTGCAATCGTTTCGGCATCTTTTTCGTAAATGGTTGGGTCTACGTCCTGGATATCCGCATAAAATCCGCTTAGGTAAGCCGGATGAAAACGCAGCATCTCCTTTACATCATAAGGAGCCATACTTTCACTGATATCATCAGCAAACTCTCTGGAAGCATCATGCGTGATTCCATTGTATTGGGCATCCATTTCACCGGTTAAGTTATAATGCTTTGTGATATCATAGGAACCTTTGCGAGAATGTTTTTTCCCGTGAAGACAAAAGCGCCCGCTGTGTTTTACATCGTATACCCAGTATGGTATGTAGATGCCGCGAAAGCTTTCAATACATTTCTCGTCCTTATAGTCATTTGGAGCGAACAGAGCATGCCGCATTACCTTACGATAAGCCTTGATACAGTCCTCCTTGGTTTTTTGAAACGGAATGATGGCATCCGGTTTCTTCTCTTTGGAAACCCTGCTGGTCAAAAGAGTAGAAGCACCGCAGAAGCTGCAGAAGGCAGCAGCAGTATTATCCTGACTCATAATTTCTGCACCGCATTGCGGACAGAGAAAAGCAGTTAACTCAAATTCTGTCTCTTCCTCGGCACCTTTTAAATACGGGTGCTCTGTCGGTTTCATAAGCGACTCGCAATAGCCGCATTTTAGCTTTTGTGATGGAATGTCAAATCTCATTTCACCACCACAGTTTGGACATTGGTACATAATCTGTTTCCTTTCCTGCTTAGG
>CAMGET010000336.1 GCA_946055175.1 uncultured Roseburia sp. | reverse complement strand
AGAGAAGTGCTTAGAGGAAATGGAGCAAAGCCAACTAAGTGGTTTCTTTATTTCTTGGGTGGACGATTATAAAACGCTAAAAGAAGAAAATAAGAACCGAGACTTTACATTTATACCCGATGAGCCAATTAGAAATGCAAGAGAGTTTACGAAAGCACTATTTGCTTATGCAAATAAAGAAAATTTAGATTTAATATTAACGAAGGAATCTATTTATCCAGAGTTTACAATTGATGGTATTGAGTATACTGCTGAGCGATATTATATACCGGCTTTCGGAATGCCAATGGCAACGGTTAGCTGCCATAGAAAAGATAGAGAAATAAGAGGAGAAAACATACCAACAGGTAGAAGGCGGATTCTTTGGCTTTTACAAAAATACTGGATAGTTTCCCTGTTGATATTGATAGATATTGCAGTAATAGTAGGGTGCATATTTGCAAAAGTCACATGGGAAACTTGGGTAATTGTGATAAGTATTTCTGTATTACTGGGCATAAGGATGTTTTGGTTTTATAATTATCATTTTAATGAGAAGGTGTAACATATGAGAAAAAGAGAACGAGAAATTACAGATGAAACAATGATACGGGACATATTAGACCGTGCACAGGTCATTCATTTGGGCTTATCTGATGAGGGACAGCCTTATGTAGTTCCGATGAATTATGGCTACGTGCTAGAAGATGGGAAACTTACTTTCTATCTGCATGGAGCATTAGAAGGTTATAAGTATGAAGTGATGGAAAAAAATCCACGCATTTCCTTTTCGATAGAATGTGATGTAAAACCATTCGAGGGCAGAGTTGCCTGCCAGTATGGAACGGTTTATTCCAGCATTATGGGAAAAGGAACCGCTGTTCTTGTGGAGGACATAGAAGAAAAAAAGCAGGCGATGTCCGTTTTAATGAAAACCCAGACAGGGAAGGACTTTACCTTTGACGAGAAGCTGGTATCCATTGTCAGGGTAATCCGGTTGGATATCACAGAATTTTCTGCAAAGCACAGACCTTTACCGGCAAGTCTGATGCCGGAGCATTAATCAAAAGCAAGTCCAAAATAGTAGGGAGCAGGAAGGCTGTCAAGTTTAAGAGGAAGGTACATAGCAAAGGCAGTTCCTTCTCCCGGTGTTCGAAAACTTCCCGTTTCACAGTTAAGTGCTTTTACAATATTTGGTGCGGCTGCGGTGTTTCCTAAAAGCTCGGTTCCATAGAGAATGCCTTTTTTCGTGTAAGCAGCTAACAAAAAATCGGAACCGGAATAGAAGTTACTTAATGTTTCTAAAAAAGTAAGATTTTCTTTCTCCTGTATTACGCTGCCGGATGGCAGATACTGCCTTCGGAGTGCTTGGTAGGTACTTGTATCAATGCGCTTTATATCAACTCTATCACAGGCTGCTTCACAGTCTATTTTTTTGACAGAACTACATGTTTGAAATCCCATATTTTCATAGAACGAGAAAAGAGCTTTGCTCCCGGGCACTAAAAGAATACCTGCGTAGCCAAGCTTTTTTAAGTGCTGACTCGTGTCAGCCATCAGTTTATGGCAAATGCCTTGTCCGCGGTAAGCTGTCGCTGTCGCTACAGCATAGATATAGGCAACCGGCTGATCCATGTACAGACAATCAAACCAGTATAATGCTGCAGCCACATCTACCTCAATTGTAACAAGGCGACAACGTTCCTCTCTAAAGGCAGTGGAAAAGAAGGTATCTAAAAATGCATCCGTATCACCAAATGCTTCCTTCCATAGATTACGCAGGGCAGGAATCTGTGTTGGATTTGGTTTGTCAATATTCATAGTCGTCCTCCATAAGATGCGCCCAATAGGATTCTTGCATATGATGAGGGAAATAGCGCTGTTTTGCAATACGCAAGCCTTCAATGCCCATATCCTCTTCACGGTCTAAAAAGCGTATTTCAGGATATTTATTTCGGATATAGCGGGCAAATTCCTGATTGATGATAGCATAGGCACCATTGATATCTCCTTTTGCTTTTTCAAAATGGACATCAAAGGTATCGTGGGATAATCTGCTTCCTAAAGTTACAGCCATCACTTCGTTTCCCGCAAATAGTACTAAGCCTTCCAGTTCTAATGCATGGAAATGGCGGAAAGCTTTCGCTAAAGCAGTCTGCTCCATGAGATAGTCGCCTTGTGGGTTTTCAATAAGTTTTTCTTTATACCAATTTTCTACCATATCCTTTGCAAGAGGAAGATTTACTTCACTAAGTGGCTCCACTGTATAGTCCGGATATTCAGCCCGGAAATGATTACAGTGGTTTCGCTTTTTTTGATATTTTCTACCCGGAAGGTCTGCAAGGTCATTGATATCATAAACATAATCAAAGTTCCCTAAATCGCAATGGAAATGGAATTTTCCGGGATATAAAGCTTCTAAAGTCTGTTTTCCTTCTTCATCAAGACTTGTAATCCGGCATGGAATTCCCCGTTCCTTTGCATCTAAGATGAGGGCATCCAAAATGGCCTTTTTATCACCGCTTCCTACCGGATAGGGGTAGACACATCGTTGATTAAACTGGGAAAACATGGTTAAATGTCCGTGTAAGATAGTGGCTTTTTGTCGTCCCCAGAGATATAGATTTGCAAAGGAGTATTCACAGCCACGTTCCTTGCCATCCAAGAGATATTGTTGATAAAGTTCTTTATTTTCCAGGGTAATAGGTTTAAAATCAATCATTGTTTTATCATCCGTTTTCCTAATGAGTTTATTGCGTTTCAATCATAATATAGTTTTTACGAATTTGCAAATTTTATAGATATTTAGCTCACTAAATTATTTTAAGCATAATGTAGATTAGTAAGAAAA